>DATJDF010000674.1:0-21377 GCA_035497555.1 Arachidicoccus sp.
TTGGGGATTATACTCCGTGCTGGGTGATGGCGAATGGGTGATGAATAATGAAAATATTCCGGTTAAAGATTATGCTAAATTAGAGGCTTTCTTTAACCCGGTCTCCTTCAATGCCCAGGATTGGGTTGCCAAGGCAAAAAGAGCCGGTATGAAGTATATTACACTTGTAACCCGCCATCATGATGGATTCAGTATGTGGGATACAAAATTTTCAGACTTTAATATCATGCACACGCCCTTTCACAGAGATATTGTCAAGGAAATTGCAGATGAGTGCCATAAACAGGGCATAAAATTATTTTTCTACTATTCTCTTCTAGACTGGCGCCGTACAGATTATTCATATTGGACAGGACGGACCGGCAAGGGTACCGGCCGAACAGAAAAAGGAGCGTGGAAGGATTATATCCAATTCATGAAAAACCAGTTAACTGAACTTCTGACAAATTACGGAGAAATCAGCGGTATTTGGTTCGATGGTTACTGGGACCAGATGCCGGAAGAAAGTAAGGAAAGAAAAGATACGACCTATATTGACTGGCATATTAGAGAACTATATGATCTTATCCATCAATTACAACCCGCTTGCCTAGTGGGCAATAATCACCATATGACGCCCATTGCCGGGGAGGACTTCCAAATGTTCGAAAGAGATATTCCGGGCCAGAATGCTCATGGTTTGAGTTTCCAGCAGGTGTCCCAGCTCCCGCTGGAGACCTGTGCTACCTTAAATGACTCCTGGGGATTTAATATCAAAGATGATCATTATAAAACACTGAAAGAGTTTGTTGGGCTACTGGTTGGTGCTGCCAGTAGTGATGCCAATTTATTAATGAATATCGGGCCAATGCCTAACGGTCTGTTTGATGCGCCCTTTGATCAGAAGCTCGACAGTATGGGTGCCTGGATAAAAACTTACGGGCAAAGCATATATGGTACGCGCGGTGGCTACGTCTCCTTACAGAAATGGGGCGGTCTTACCCAAAAACCAGGAAAAGTATTTATTCATGTGTTGCATAGTCAGACGGAGCCCATCTCACTTATCAAATTCCCCTATAAAAAAATAACTTCCGCCTATCTGTTGAAAGACAAAACACCGGTCAAATTCTCCCTGGAAGCTGGCACCCTTCGTTTTGTAGCTCCAGAGGTTACGAATGCAGATCCTGATGCAGTCATCGTACTGGAGGTTAAATAAACAGATAAGGCAGTACAAATCTATCTTATTCATTTCTAAAACGACCCTACTTTGTACCTGATCAAATCTAATGTATGTTTTAAATTACTCTATCCCCACCGGCTATGGAAGATGCCGGTGGGGCAGGAAAAAGTAATCTATATTACCTTTGATGACGGTCCCCATCCGGTAGCGACCCGGTTTGCCTTAGATACACTGAAAACATTTAATGCGAAGGCCAGTTTCTTTTGCATTGGCAAAAATATCGAAGCCAATCCGGCGCTTTTTGAGGAGACCTCACTGGCAGGTCATACCATTGGTAATCATACCTTCAACCATCTGAACGGCTGGAAAACATCCGTAACGCAATATATAGCAGATATTGAAAAGACCCGGGCACTGGTAGACAGTCCACTGTTCAGACCACCTTATGGCCGGATGTCCAAAGCGCAGCAGCGCGCCTTGCTTGCAAAGTTCCCGGATACTCAAATTGTTATGTGGGATCTGCTCAGCGGGGATTTTGATATTAATATCCAACCGGAAAAATGTTGGGATAATGTCAGGCGCAATTGCAATTCCGGATCCATCCTCGTATTTCATGACAGCACCAAAGCCTTTGAGCGGATGCAATATGCTCTGCCCAAAACCCTGGAATACTTTTCTGCCAGAGGTTATAGCTTTAAATCATTGCCAGTTGGCAGCCCGTAAGTATAGCATGCTTTCCATTTACCAATTCACCATTATTTTGAAATTAATCAGCCGGGGCGTTAGTCGGTTGGGTAGGGCATAGGTGTCATTTTGGAAATCTTTCAATAGCATATAGCTAATGGTATTGTCCCTGTTGATCAGGTTGAAGATTTCAAAACTTGCCCAAATATTTTTGATCCCACCAAAGGGCGAATGGCTTCTTTGTGGTTTTGTCCCGTCCAGTAGTAAGGCACTAAAACCGATATCCATTCTGAGGTAGGCCGGGATTTCGAGTGCATTTCTATATTTAGTACTACCAGGGATATTAAAAGGGAGATTTGTTCCGTATAATGTATTTAGATACACCTTAAAGTTTTTGTTCGTGCTCAGGTAATCCTGGAAAAACATCCCGAAAGTAATTAATTTATCCGTGGGCCTTCTTAACCATCCTACCTGCTGGGTGGAGCTGTCTGAGGGAATCTTATCCTGCGTGCTGGCCGTAATCTGTTCACCCTGTGCATTGAAATAGTTTTGGTAAGAAAGTCCGTCAATTTTTTCCTTTGCCTGCATGATACCCAAACTCAGCCAGCTCTCAGCACCCTTGACAAACTGGGTAAATAGTCTCGTTTCCCAGCCCCCCACATAAGCAGTGGCATTATTCAGCCCATAATAGCGGATCCGGACATTGTCGATATCATAAGGAATAACATCATACATGTATTTGTAATAAAGCTCCGAGGTCAGTTTAGCGGGCCGCTGAAATAACTGGAATTGATAATCCAGTCCCAATACTCCCTGCCAGCTTTTTTGGGCCTTGATCTGCTTATTGAGATGACCATCATAAGCGACCATTTCCCGGTAAAAAGCGGGTTGGCTATAATTACCCGCTGAGGCCCGAAAAACAACATCCTTACGCCAGCCGGCGGGTTTAAAGGAAATTCCGGCACGTGGTGAGATAAGCCATTCCTTATTCAAATCATTATAATTACCCCTTGCACCCCATTGTAATAAGAAATCACCTGCCCCACCAAAACGAAGATTGTCCTGTATATATGCACTGGTACGGTTAATATAGAAATGATCCCGGTCATGCATAAAATCCTGCATTTGCAACTGCTGCGTACCAGCAGGCAGGCCATAGCCAGCTGAATCACTGTAGGTCCATTGATTCACCCGGCTATCTATTTCCTGGCGCTGAAATCCCGCACCCCATTGCAGAAAATGTGCTCCTTTTTTCCAACTGCCCTGGTGCTGGAAACCCAGCACTTTAATATCTAATCCATTGCGGGCATATTGTTGGTTGGATCCAACCCCCATAATGCTTTCTGGGTTATCCTCAATGTTCCCATGCTCGTCGCGCTGGCCAAAGACATAAGCACCCGTGATATCTGTCTGCTGAATTTCCTTGTCCTGGTAATAACTGGCCATATACTTTAATTCCGTATGATCATTGGGCAGATGCACCGCAGTCAGTCCGGCAAATGCGGTGCTGTATTTATCCTTTTCACTACCTGAAAAGTCTATATTGACACCGTAATCTGCCACAAAATAGGGGGAAAATACGCTGGCCGTCAACTTCGTTTCCTCCGGGTAGAACAAAAATTTTGTGGTGCCATAATCTCCAAGCAGTTCCAAACGAAATTTTGGACTGAACCGGTAAGTCATCAGTCCCTGGAAATCTGAGGAAGATGGGATATAGTTACCCGTTGTCTGCTGACTCTTGATAACATTTCTATTCGTTTTATTACGCACCCCCAGCAGATAGCTGAACTTTTTATTACCAGAAATCCCTTTTAGGCTGAGGCCCTGCTCCAGTAAACTAATATAGGCCGAGCCGCCGTTCTCTTCAGGCTTCTGATAGGTAACATCTAAAACTGAACTCATTTTATCGCCATACTTCGCTTGGAATCCGCCAGTATAAAATCGCACGTTTTCTGTCAGATCCGGATTAATAAAACTCAATCCCTCCTGCTGGCCATTACTTACTAAAAAGGGCCGGTAAATTTCAAAGCCATTTACATAAACCAGATTTTCATCGTAATTACCCCCTCGAACGGAGTATTGGGAGGTTAATTCATTATTGCTTCCCACAAAGGTTTTGATAAGGCCTTCAATACCGCTGGTGGCGGAAGGATTAACCCGAGCCTGGCTGGCGTCTACATCAATTAACCCTGCCTGGTCCCTTTTCTGATCTGCTGCTACTTTTACATCCTCCAGCGTAGTAGGTTTTGTGATAAGGATTAAAGTATCCGGCTGACCGGGCTGCTCACTGGTCAACAAAATGATTTTTTCTAAGGGCTGGAAATTCAGCGCAGTAAAAACAATCCGGACCGGTGTACTTGCAGGTATTGACAGTGAAAAAAGGCCCTGCTGATCTGCGTAGACACCCGTAGTGCGCTCCTTTATATGGATAAAAGCACCCGTAACCGGCCGGAGTCCCTGATCCAGGACAATACCTTTATAAATTACAGTACCCGTTTGACTTTGCGCCTTGGACAAAAGGCAAAAACCAAATGACATAAACAGGAAAATGAACAAAATATGAGAAAGCCGCGTCTTTTTCAAAGTAGCAGAATAATTTGTTTAAAATTACTGGATTAAATTTAAAATTCCCGCAATTAGCTCAATAACTTCCTCCCTGATAACAAGTTCCGTTCGGATTTACCCATTCTCCAACAGATATTTTTATACTGAATTTAGCTCATCCTGCCGCCTAAAATAACAGATGATATGCTCCCTTTTCCTCAATTCTATTATTTATGCAACAAATACTTATATACGCGCTAAGAATACTTTTTATAGTCAAAGAGTCGTAGCTCTTTGGCTTTAGTCGCTGTCAGACCGACAACCCCCAACGTGAGAAATCCACCCACGACAATGGCACGGATCGTACCGATCCAGTGAGCAAAGACCCCGCTTTCAAAATCACCTAATTCATTAGAGGAGCTCACAAACATGGTATTGACGGCAGCCACCCGACCTCGCATTTCATCTGGTGTCACCAACTGTAGAATTGTTCCCCGTACGACTACACTCACCGCATCAAACATGCCTGAAGCCACCAAGGCCAGTGTCGCCCAATAGATATCACGGGAAAAGCCAAAAACAATAATAGATAATCCGAAGCCAGCACAGCAATAGAGCAGCTTTTTACCGGGATGGGTATTCAATGGGAGGTAAGCCAGTAAAATCAAGGTCAGGATGGATCCAATACCCGGCGCAGCACGCAGGATACCGTATTGAGTTTCTGTCATTTTATGGATTTCTACAAAGGCCGGTAATAATGCAACTGCACCACCAAAAAGCACGGTAAACATATCTAATGCCTGCGCTCCCAGGAGCGCAGGGGTTTTAAGAATAAACTTGACGCCTAAAGACAGGCTTTGTAAGATAGGTTCCTTTACTTTTTTAAGGATGGGCTTTGCTTTAATGATGAGCACAGGGACGAGTAATAATAGCTCTACCAAAAAAATCAGTAACATTGATCCGGTTACACCACTTATCGCAGTAACACTGCCAGAGCTCCGAACCATGTCTACCGGGTCGCCGGACAGCAGGCCCATTACGGTATTGACCGCTCCAAAAGATAATGGTCCAATAACAGAACCTATTTTAAAGGCCATACTGCTCCAGCTCGTAGCATTGGGATAGTGCTCTCTGGGTGTCAGCTGCCCGAGTAGGGCAAAGGAAGCGGGGCTTACAAAGGCTCTTAATACGCCACCAAAAAAGATCAGTGCAAAAATGAGGTTCAGTGTCCAGTCCAGCCCCAGTCTATGCAGGGAGAACCCGGTGGAAAGATAAAACAAGCCCCCTCCTAAAAAGATATAACCTACCAGGCAGACCAGTAACATTTTTCGTTTTTCATGTAAATCGACAAAATGTCCGGAAAACATTGAAAAAGCAATCGCCGGTATTACTTCAGCCAACCCTATCAGTCCCATTTTGAGGTTGCTACCCGTCAAATGATATACCCAGTAATAAATGGCAGTGGATTGCAGGTTCAAAGCGAAATAAATCCCAAAACGGAAAAGCAGGTAACAAATAAACTCTTTGTTTTTTAAAACGGGATTTTTCAGGTAAAAAGAACTGGCCGGTTTTGACGCTTTTTCTTGCATATATCGTTTAACTTATAGTTAGAAGGGTAAGGTTATTCTGTGAATCCCGGGGGGAAAAGGTGTTTCTAAAGCATTTAATATGGTTTGGACATGCATTCCATTTTGCATAAAATCAGCATTAGTCACGTCTACGATCAGTGTAATGCCTGTTTGCCATTGAATATAACTCAGGTAAGCATTCTGAATCTCTTGAAGATAACTATCTGAAATGTTTTGTTCATAATCACGGCCTCTTTTACGGATATTTCCCTGTAATTTTTCAACAGGGGCTTGCAGGAAGATAAGGATATCCGGAAAACGCATTTGCTGGTGAATAATATCAAATAACTTTTTGTATAACTGATATTCTTCTGCAGGCAGGTTCACTTTAGCAAAAAGCAGGCATTTGACAAATAGATAGTCAGAAACGGTCACTTGCTGAAACATATCTGGCTGGGTCAGCTCCTTTAGCTGTTTAAAGCGCTCTGCCATAAAGAACAGTTCCAGTGGAAACGCATATTTTGCGGGGTCCGTATAAAATTTCGGTAAAAATGGGTTATCAGAAAATTGCTCAAGCACCAGCCGGGCATTTAAACGCGCCGCCAATATCGTGGAAAGTGTCGTCTTCCCTGCACCAATATTACCTTCTATCGTAATTAATTTATGTTCCATTAATTGAAGCACAAAAATAGATTTTATTCAGCATTTGGCTCAATTAAACTTGTTTAACAGCCGGTTACTAAAAACGGCCCTATCAAATAAAAGACCTTCAAGTCCTTTTTAACAATATTAAATATACGCAAAGCGTATATTTTGCTAATTTTGCCGGATAAAATCAAATACCATGGATGCAGGTCAGCTTGATGCCGATACAGAAGAGAAAGCACCCTCTTATTTAATTAGTGCTTTTAAATGCAAATGTCCAAGGTGCCGTACTGGTGATCTGTTTGTGAGCAAAAGTGCATATAACCTGAAAAAAGGCCAGTTTATGCGCATGAATGAGCATTGCCCCGTTTGTGGACAGCCAACAGAATTGGAAGTTGGATTCTATTACGGCACAAGCTATGTCAGTTATGGTTTAACCGTAGCCTTTTCTGTCGCCACCTTTATAGCCTGGAAGATCTTGTTTGGTATTTCTTTTGCTATTGATGATAATAATATATTTTGGTGGTTTGGGGTCAATGCGGTGTTGCTAATCCTGCTTCAGCCTATATTCATGCGACTGTCCCGCAGTTTTTGGATTGGAATCTATGTCAAGTACAACAAAAACTGGCGCGATGAAAAAGCCCAGGAGTATGAACGCCTGAACAAAGATTTCTCCAATGGCTGGTAGGCCGCGATTTATAGCAGATCAGAAAGAGGTGTTGTGTGCCGATAACTCAGAATCTTTCCCACATCTATAGATTATAACTAAAAATTGCAATAAAACATAAAAGGGCTGAACGCAAATGTTCAGCCCTTTTATGTTTATCTCCCACATTATATTCTATCTGCCATCAGTCTGCCGCTAAATCCAGGAATCCATATGTGCATTTTTGAAATCTGCCACATATTTTTCCGGGATTTCCCCACGAAGCATGCTTCCCTTTGGTACTAACGGATAGATTTCTGCAAATGAACGCATTTCATTTAAAAATACCCGGCGGTAAATATGCGAACGGGTAAGTTTCTTATAATGGTCGATGCCACAGGCACCGATAAGCTCCACAAAAGTCTTCAGCATGCTTTTATGATAATTGGCCACGCGGTATTTCTTATCATTTACGTCGAGACCAACGACCAGCGCCGGGTTCTGCGTCGCAACACCGGTCGGGCATTTATTGGTATTACAAAGTAAAGCCTGGATACAACCCAGGGCCATCATCATGGCCCGGGCAGAATTGCAGGCATCCGCCCCTAAAGCAATGGCACGAACAATATGAAACCCAGAAAGTATTTTTCCCGATGCAATTAGTTTAATATGATGGCGGATATCGAGCCCCGTCAGGATATTATCTACAAATGCAAGTCCATCGAGTAACGGCACCCCGACATAATTGGAGAATTCCTGCGGTGCGGCCCCGGTTCCACCCTCTGCACCGTCAACTGTAATAAAATCAGGATAAATATCTAAATCAATCATTGCCTTGCATACAGCAATAAATTCGCTTTTGCGACCGATACAGAGTTTAAACCCTACCGGCTTGCCACCCGAAAGATCTCTTAACTGTTGCAGAAACAGGATCATCTCCCGTGGCGTATTAAAGGCAGAATGAAATGGTGGTGAAGCAACCACGGTTCCGGGTATAACGTGGCGTATTTTGGCAATTTCCGGAGTATTTTTAGAGGCCGGAAGTATACCGCCATGTCCTGGCTTAGCTCCCTGAGAAATTTTCAGCTCAATCATCTTGACGCTATCATATTTGGATTTCTCCTCATAAAGCGCCGGCGAAAAAGTCCCGTCCTCATTTCTACAACCAAAATAACCCGTACCAATTTGCCAGATCAGGTCGCCACCGTGTGTTAAATGGTAAGGACTTATGCCTCCTTCTCCGGTATTATGGGCAAATCCGCCAATTTTGGCACCGCCATTTAAGGCTTCGATAGCATTTGAACTGAGCGATCCGTAACTCATCGCAGAAACATTAAATATGCTAGCGTTATAGGGGTGCTTACAATCTTTATTGCCTATTGTCAATCTGGGGCTGGTATCCAGTTTATTAAAGTCTTTGGGAGCAATGGAATGCATTATCCATTCATACCCCTCGGCATAGACATCTAATTGTGTCCCAAAGGGCATCGTATCTGTCTCCAGCTTAGCACGCTGGTAAATACTGGAGCGGTCAATCCGGTTAATGGGTTTGCCATCGGTATCCGATTCCACGAAATACTGGTATATTTTGGGCCGGATATCTTCCATCCAATAACGTAACCTGCCGACCAGCGGAAAGGTGCGCATGATGGAATGGCGTTTTTGGACCATATCATAATAACCCTGAAAGGTAAGAAAGACGAAAATGCCAAAAAGTACCCACCACCAGGGGTTTACAAATATGGATAAGGATAATGCTAATATTAATGCAATGGTTGAAGCGACAACAAATATTCTGCGCATGTCAATTTGATATTATTAAAGCGCTAAAGTACATATTTTTATAGCACTTATTACATTAAAACGAAAGATTGTTAGTTTTTAACCTGTCCTTAATAATCAGGAATTAGCATGGATATTCTCCAGCTTTGCAGGAGAATATCCATGCTAATTCCTGGTAAGTGATACTGGGCTATAATTTAGCGGACATTTCCTGCAGGGAACCATAATTTATTTGAGATCCGTTAGACTTCTTCCAACTGACCTGCACCCTGACGCAAGACTTCATAGGGCTCTTTGGTGCAGTCGACAACCGTTGAAGGTCGCATTTGTCCGATACCGCCATCAATGACAATATCCACCAGGTCCTTGAAATTTTCATTCATGTAGGCCGGATCCGTATATTCCTCGACCATTTCACCGGGTAATGAGGTGGATAAAATGGGGTGCCCGAGTTCTGTCAGCAGTGTCTGGCAAATAATATTATCGGGAACACGAAGGCCAATCGTATTTTTCTTGGTTTGCAATATTTTGGGGACTTCTTTGCTTGCAGGCAATATAAAGGTAAAAGGTCCCGGTAGATGACTTTTTAAGATTCTGTATAAGGGGGTGGAGATCGATTTAGTGAATTGACTCAGATCACTCAGGTCCTTACAGATAAAACTCATCTGGTTTTTATTGACTTTGGTCTGTTTGATTCTGGCAATTCTTTCCACAGCCTTATGTTGATATATATCGCATCCCAGACCATAAATGGTATCGGTTGGATAAATAATCACGCCACCATCTAGTAAGCATTCTACGATGATTTTTACATTTCTGGGATTGGGATTCTGTGCATTGACTTCTAAAAACATAGCTAAAATTACATGATTTTTTAAAAATTGTTGGCCTAATTTAAGTTTATTGTATTTTTGGTCATTAATCTTTTATGTAATGCGTTTAAAAAATGTAGATACTGTTGATCATATCAGTCCTGAGGAATTTAAAGAAAAATACTATAATACTCAGACCCCATTAATAATAAAAGACCTTGCAAAATCTTGGCCAGCCTACCAAAAGTGGGATTGGGATTATTTTAAACAGGTAGTGGGTGATAAAGAAGTAGGCATTTATAACAATATCAAAAGTGACGCCTACACACCTATAAACAAGGCAGACGATTATGTGAAATTCGGGGAATATATTGATATGATCCGCAGTGGCCCTGCCCAGTGGCGGATTTTCCTGTTTAACATCTTCAGCCATGCCCCTGAATTAGCCCGGGATTTCACGTGGCCTACCCACCTTATGAATGGCTTTGTAAAAAGAGCTCCTATGCTTTTTACAGGTGGTCAGGGCGCAGTAACACATATGCATTTTGATATTGATTTGAGTCATATTCTCCACACTCAGTTTATGGGTCGCAAAAAAGTACTGCTTTTCCCCTATGCCCAAAAGGACCTTCTATATAGAAAACCTTTTGAGGTGCTGAGTATGGCCGATTACACCCATTATTATGACGAGCAGCGCAGTAAAATAGATTTTGACAAGTTCCCGGCACTCAAATACGCAGAAGGCTACGACCTGACCTTAGAACATGGGGATACCTTATTTATGCCTGCAGGTTACTGGCATCATATGGAATACTTAGACAGCGGATTTGCAATGAGCCTCAGAGCACTTAATAATGCATTCAGCGGTAAGCTTAGGGGCGTTTGGAATATAGTGGGTATGCGGTATATCGATACAATGATGAAAAGAATCAGACCGCATCAGTGGTATGATTGGAAACAAAAGCAAATTCAGGAAAGATCTGAAAAGGAAATACTTTCCAAAGTCAGCTAGAGGCTGGGTGCATAAAATCTTAGAGGGAGAGTTCAGCCGGGTCCCAGAAGATTTCTTTAAAATTGACAATGGCGTTATCCTTCACCTTAATGCCTTCTTTTTCCAGTAATTGCTGCATTCTCTCAGGCGGATTAAAATGCGCCCTTCCGCTTAGCATCCCATTACGATTCACGACACGGTGTGCAGGTATGCCTTTTTGTATATGGGCACCATTCATGGCCCAGCCTACCATCCTTGCAGATGACTTGGCACCTAAATAGGCAGCAATAGCGCCAAAAGAAGTAGCCCTCCCTTTTGGGATCTGCCGGGCGACCGCCCAGACATCATCGAAAAATGAATGTTCCTTGCCGGGATCCGGCAATGCATCTTTATTTAATTTGCCCTTCATGCTCACGTGTTTGGGGTTCCATAAATAGTGCTTTCAGCACTTTGTCTTTAGCTAAAGGTAAAGATTTATCTATTTGAAAAGACAGGTAATGCACTCTTTGTGCACCAGCAATATCCATCTTTTCGTAGTGCGTTTTTATAGATAGCTCCGGGCTTACCTGGAGATTACCATAAATATTATCATCATCCACCAGCATAGGCAGTTCATAAAGTTCTATTACTGCTTTTGTGAAGGCATATAAATCCGGGCTATCCGTTTTAAGATGTATTTTGCCCCCCTTTGCCAAAAACTGCTGGTATAATCTTAAAAACCGGGGGTGCGTCAATCGTTTTTTCATGCGTGAGCACCGCAATTGCGGATCTGGAAAGGTTATCCAGATTTCCTGAATTTCATCTTTCCCAAAATAGGCCTGGACCTGCTCAATCTGGGAACGGACAAAGGCGACATTTGCGAGCCCGGTTTCCAGCGCTGTTTTTGCGCCTTTCCAGATCCTGTTGCCTTTAATATCCATTCCGATAAAGTTCCGTTCAGGATAAAACCCCGCTAGCCCTACCGTGTATTCCCCCCTTCCACAGCCAAGTTCTAAGACGATTGGATGGTCATTTTTAAAATGAACCCGCCAATTACCCGGCATATTGGGTGGATACTGCAACACATTAGGAAAAGATTTAATTTCCTCGAACCGCTCTAGTTTATGTTTGCCCATGGCTGCAAAGTTAGTCAAGCAAGGCAAAATCCATTTAAAATCTTATCATTAATTTTGCTCCATGGAACTGATCGATACCCACACGCATTTATATTCTGAGGAATTTAAAGACGACATTGCGCAGGTTATGCAAAATGCTGCAAATGCCCATATAAAGCAATTTTATATGCCAGCCATTGATACCTCTACCCACCGGGCGATGATTGACCTGGAAGCAGCCTATCCGGCCAGTTGCAAATCTATGATGGGCCTTCACCCATGTTCGGTAAAGGAAGACTATCAAAGTGAACTGGCAGAAGTACAGCGGTGGCTGGATAAACGGCCTTTTATTGCAATAGGAGAAATTGGACTTGATTTTTATTGGGACAAAACACATATAGAACAGCAGTACGACGTCTTTAAAATCCAAATGACCTGGGCATTAGAGAGAAATCTACCCATTGTCATCCATGCCCGGGACTCTATGGATGCGTGCATTGAAACGGTCAGACCATTCGCAAAACAGGGACTAACCGGCATATTCCACTGCTTCGGAGGCAGTACCGAGCAAGCGAAAGCCATTATAGAGCTTGGTTTTTACTTAGGCATTGGGGGTGTTTTTACTTTCAAAAAGGCCAATATGGGCGAAGTATTAAGGGACATTTCGCTTAATCATGTCGTTTTGGAAACAGATTCTCCTTATTTAGCACCCGTTCCTTTTAGAGGAAAAAGAAATGAATCTTCCTATCTGCTGTATATCGCGGAGGCAGTGGCCAAATCAAAAGGACACTCCCTGGAGGAGGTGGCAGATATTACCAGTCGGAATGCACGCCTAATTTTTAAAACAGAAAATAGTTAGGAATTTATTAAGAAGCCCTTATATTTGCACTCCCAAAAGAAAAGGAGACGTGTCCGAGTGGTTGAAGGAGCACGCCTGGAAAGTGTGTATACGGGTAACTGTATCGAGAGTTCGAATCTCTCCGTCTCCGCCACTGAAATCAAAAAGCATTAAGTATCAATTCTTAGTGCTTTTTGATTTTAATCGACAGCAAGCCATTAATATCGATATGTCATAAAGAATATTTTCGTAAGTTTAATGTTAACCGTAAATATAAATATGATAGTAATGTTTATCTATTCTGTACAAATAGTCTTGCTTGGGGCAAGATGACAGCCTGAGGTATAGGTTAATGATAATTTTCGATTCGCGATTTGCAAATCGCGAATTTAATATTCGACTTCATACTATTTTATAAAGATGTTTGAAAAGTTATATACATCATAATCAATTAGTTATATTCTAACTGGCAACTTGGACATCTTTTAATTGAAAGCGGTCCCTGGATCTTGTCAATGTGATGCA
The DNA here is from genome assembly GCA_035497555.1 of Arachidicoccus sp. Lineage (GTDB taxonomy): Bacteria > Bacteroidota > Bacteroidia > Chitinophagales > Chitinophagaceae > Arachidicoccus. The sequence continues at coordinate 13,289 of DATJDF010000674.1, forward strand.
GTAGCAGATCTCAGTTTATGTTGAGGAACATCCGGCAGTTTCCTATAAAATGCAAAACATGCAAGGGTGAAAGTTCAGGTAAATTACCATGTGATGCTCGGTGAGGACAAGATTTTTACAGCGTTCCTTAGATCTGGTGGGGAACTATGTTGAGGTCAGTTAGACATCTCCACAGTTGAGATCTATGCCCATCATACGAGCGTAGCATTGCATCAGCGAAATCCTCGTGCCCATATTTATACTACATTAATGTTCTTAATAAAATGGGAGAAGGCCTCAAATTTCCATTATCATAGGAAGAAATCAAAGAAATTATAAGAAAAGGAGGGCTGCTATAACGCATCAAGTCATTTATCCTGCACATTAAACAGCCCTCCCTCCTGCGTTCAAATATTACATCTCTTTCAGATAGGCATTCACTCCTTGCGTCACCTCTGTTCTCAGGAAAACACCACTTCCTGCTGCGCCGCACCATCTCTTAATATTACTTGTTTACCCGCTTTGCTGACATCGCTGCTGGTAATTTTGAGATTCTGCGAAGCATTCCCCTCTGCTGAGAGAAAGACAGTCGCTTTATTCAAGAGCCTGGTCGCACTTAAAAGGATATCCTGACAATTTACAAATCTGAGGGCCGATTCAGCATCAGTATGACTTTCGGCACTCAGACCATTTATTGCGGCGTCCAGCACATGGTCAAAAACCATCGCAGGACGAAGATCGGGTTCTAATTGTTCTAACCTTATATTTTGTAAGGTCAGCCCCTTCACATTGCGCGCATAGATACCGTAGGCAGGAGGGATACCCATTTGATAATACTCCCCAGCCACTTCAGGCACATCCCTTACCGCCCCCTGCTCTTTGGTACCCCCCCCGGGGAATTGGATATGAACGTTATTTAGAGAAATGTTCTCCAAATAATTTTCACCAAAAGCGTTAAGGGTGATACATGAGAACATCTCTCCCGGATTATATTTACTTGGCCACTTGGTATCACGCAGTGGAACTGGCTTAACAACCGTAACCAGCAAATTATTAAACGAAATATTACGAATAACGCCGGGTACGACCTTACCATCTGTATTTGCACGCCATTTGCTTCCTAAGCCAAGTGAGATTGGCCCAGTAACATCTTTCATAATAATATCAGAAAACACGATATTCTCAAAATGACTGTTAGGGCCACATTGCATTTTAATCGGGCAGCCATAAACTTCATAAATAATACAATTGGAAACCGTAATATGCTCCGCTCTTCCACCGCCGAATCTGAAGACTGACCAACGGGTGCTGAATGTCGAGTTGCTCACAGTAATATATTTACAGCTCCCAAAGAGAGCACAAGCATCATCCTGTGATTGAACATCACAATTGTTTAAATGCACATATTCACAACTAATAAAATGAAACCCGTCATTATTATAAATGACACGTCCATAAATATGGAGCCCTTCAAATCGCATACGGGTACTCTGAATCGCTCTTATAGAATGATAGGCACAATCCTTTAAAAACAAGTCGCTTACGATAACATTCTTACACTTATAGAACATGAGATGATAAGGCCGATCATGGCTTTTGAGTCCTGCAGGCGATGGGAGCTCCTTATTATCAATGGGATGGCGGAACCGAGCCCCCTGTCCATCAATGGTGCCTTTGCCCTCAATGGTTATATTCTCCGCATTTGTCGCGTAGATCAATCCTACATTACCATCTCCTAGCGTCGCGTCCCCTTTAAGCGGGATTACATCGGCAGCATGATAATTTTTTCCCACATCACTCCCCAGTAAAGTAGCACCGGCACAAATATGTAAGGTCACATTGCTCTTCAGCTCGGTCGAACCTATCACAAAAACACCGGCAGGAACGACAACCGTACCGCCTTTATCTTTGTTACAGGCATCTATTGCCTTTTGCAATGCAGCTGTACATAAAGTTTTGCCATCACCCACTGCCCCAAAATCACAAATATTATAAATGCGGATTCCGGTTAAATGATCCTTTCCTGGAGCGCCCGTAGATGAAGACGCACCAAATGCTTTAGTGGCTACCCCCAATAAACCAACACCCATTGAGGCAATAGAAACCTTTTCAAGCCAGGATCTTCGCGAAACAATATGTTCATTTAAATTTTCTGGGAATTGCATAATATTTTTTTTAATTAAAAGTATGATTGATCGGTTTCAAGTTAATTCTATTTCAACGGGTCAAATGTGCCACCTGGCCAGCCTTTCGTCTGTTCAAGATTACTATTCAGTTCAAGGTGTTCCGCCGGGATCGCAAAGAAATAGTACTCTGGTTTCCAGTTAATATCAAACTGGGTATCTAATAACCTGACCGTTTGGCTAAAATAGTCCGGATAATGCTGATCCATAAGTGTCAGCATTTCACTGGAAGTTTTTGTTTTTAGCAGGCTTTCCCAGGTCGTCTCTGCGATTTTAAGTGCGATAGTATACCCATGTCTTCTTGTTCCGTTAAGGGTGGATTCAAATGCCCTTGTTCTTCTCAAGTCCCAATATCTTTTCCCTTCAAAAGCAAATTCAATTTGCCTTTCGAGTGCAATGGCCTTGCGCATTTCCGCCTGGTTCATACCGGCTTTCAAACCGTACAAATGATCGGATCCCGGATCGATGCCCGCCCTTGTTCTTAAGGCCACTAATGCAGGATAGGCCTCTGCAGTTTTTCCGATCTCGTTGGCGGATTCTGCTTCATTGAGTAATACCTCCGCAAAACGCATTTCCACCCAGTCAGTACTGCTTTGGTAAGCGTCAATTGCATCCTGGCTCACGTCTACGGCTTTGCGGCAATAAAAGCCCGTCGGTGTCGGATTGTTCTGTTCGCCACCAACATAAGTCCATTCTATCCTACCTGAAGTACTGCTCAGCTCCCATAATGCCCCGTTATATGCGATTGTCGCATTAAATCTTGGATCCCTGTTTTTCCATAAAAAATCAGGGTCATAAGTATATGCCGAATGGCTGTCATCAATCGATTTGCCATCTTTCATTGGAAAGGTATTGACAAGTTCCAGTGAAGGCCGGTTTGCGCCCGTCGATCCCTGGGAAGCATCCAGCGGACGGGTTGCCGCTGCCCAGTGGCTAAAACTCATGTCGTTGTTTGGATTGTACTGGTAACGTCTTACAAAAATATCCTCCTTATTCATCTCGCTAAACCATAAACCAGCAAAATCCGGGAAAAGACCAAATCCATGTGCTTCCAAATACACCCTGGCCGCCTTATTTGCGTCATATGCGGCCTGCCAACGGTCTTTAGATGATTGAGCGGGATCAAACTGCGGACTTGCATAAAACAGCAAGACGCGGCCTTTAATTGCCATTGCAGTCCCTTTGTGAAGATGGCCGTCATTTTGAGCGGAACCAGCCTCAATAATAGGTAAATAGGCAATAGCACTATCTAAATCGTTTAATATCTGGTTCATACACGCAGAAGTAGGGCTTCTTTTAACCAGAAGATCGTCATCGATTTTTTGTGGTTTAAGCACCAATGGCACGCCACCATACCGGATCACCATCTGAAAATAAAGCCAGCTTCTGAAAAATAACGCCTCTCCTTTTATGCGTTTTTTATCTTCAACTTCAAGACTGCCTTTATCAATATTGTCCAGTAATACATTAATGTTCCTGATATGATCATAGGGCCAGTAATTGACTGAATTCTCCGTTAACTGGCCATACATATAACTTCCTCCGCCATCGGACTCTTCAGAGTAATCTGTCCATTCATCATCCCATTCACTTAGATCCTGGGCATAAATCCGGTTGACATAGGCCGTCGCAAGTGCCAGGTCATCCCAGGTGGCATCCTGATCTACGGCATTCAGATCCTTTTTATCGAGTATTTTACTACAGCTACCAATTGCAAAGCATAATATAATTGCAGCTAATAATTTAAAGTATTTCATCTCTTAATAAATTTATAGGTTATAATCCGATATTTAACCCAAATGAGAAAGTCTTCATGGTCGGGTAAGAGTTAATAATATTTTGTTCAGGGTCATAAATTTTATTGGCGCTGTATAACATGAAAAGATTGGTCGCGGTGAAAAATACCCGGATATTACGAACATTTACTCTTTTCAAAACTGTTTCTGGCAGACTATAAGAAACATTCAGATTTTTTAGTCGCACAAATGAGTCATCCATCAGCCAGAAAGTGGAAGCGGGGTAGCGGGTCCGGTAGCCGGTTCCTCTATAGCCTGGATAACTTCCATTTGGGTTATCCGGCGTCCAGCTATCTGCCCAGTAGGCAAAAGACGATTCCTCTGCCCTAGCCTGTATATCTCTTCCAGCATTAGGTAGCATGTCCTTGCCACCAGCTACACCCTGTACCAACATATCCAGACTGAAAGATCTCCAGGTCACACCAAGGGATAATCCAAAATTATAAGGTGGCTGACTATATTTACCGATATATTCCTGGTCATCGTCGGTGATTCTGCCATCCGGTTCATCTGAGTTAGGCCCCCTGATATCCTTGTAGTTTAGCATCCCTAACTGAGCAGGAACGCCAATTATGGTATAACCTTCTGGCAGCGCATCCAGATCCGCCTGCGTCCGGATAATACCAGTTGCGACATAACCAAATATAGGATCTATTGGCAGGCCTATTTTAGATTTATAGGCCCTTATATTTTCTGCCTGATCCAGTCTTAAAACCTTATTTTTTGCAAAAGAAAAATTACCCTGAACATGGTAGGCTACTGCATTTTTACCTGCGCCCACCTGATTATTATAGCCCAGGCTCAGTTCGAATCCTCTTGAGTCAACCCGCTGATAATTTTCATCTGGCATTGGAGCACCGAATGTGCTCGGTATACTGAGCTGCCTGGAACCCAGAATATCATACGTATGACGGTAAAAGAGATCCAAGCTAAAATTAAAATTATTTAAGAACCGGCTATCCAGTCCGGCATTATAAGATAAAGATTTCTCCCAGGTGATATCGGTATTGGCCAATGTCCCTGGCTCCAGTCCATTTGTCTGGTCACCAAAAATGGCACCATCCACAATATTATAAGACTGCTGCCACTGGAAATTACCCACATCATCATTTCCCACCAGAGCGGCAGATGCTCTTAATTTTAAATCATTTATAAAACTGACATGATCTTTAAAAAACTTTTCATTGGAAATTTTCCAGCCGGCAGATACGGAAGGAAAGAATCCCCAGCGACGCTGAGGAGAAAACACAATAGAGCCGTCATATCTGAAGGAAGCTTCCAGCATATAAGTATGATCATAATCATAGCTGGCCTGGCCAACATAGGAAAGCCTGGCAGATTGATCCTGACGACCGTCTACATGAGGATCAACAGGACTGGCAGCAATATATTGGTCAATCGAAGTAGAAATAAAATTATCACGTCGCCCATTGAACCAGACGTCGTCACCGCCTGCCTGTTCATATACAAGCAGCGCATCAATATTATGTTTCCCGAAACTTCGTTTATAATTAATCTGGGCATCAAACTGGTACCGCTCTATCTTATCATACCTGGATTGAAGAAATTCATCAGCTGCCCTGTGCCTCAAACCCACCGCAGTATCTCCTACAATATGATGATGCCCTCCGGTTGTATTGAAAAGCACCATATCGTAAGGCAAATTAAATTGCTTTGTATAGATATCGCGCTTATATCCATTCAGATACGCCTTAACGCTCATGCCCTTAATAAATGGCAGCTTATAATTTATGGTCAGAATGGAATTGAGTTCAGACCATTCTTCCTTATTATAGCCTGATAAATCAGGGGTTGTCACTACTCCCGGATGCCACTCTACCCAGTTGCCCACTGGCTGTCCGTTTATATAAGGCGGGACCATAGCGGTACGAATCAAAAGTGCTTTATATAAATCCTCCTGCCGGTCATTACCAATTTGCCAGCTTGGTCCATTGCTTAGGCGCCGGTTTGCACTCAGATCCAATGAAACAGTCAGGTTCTTGGTTACAGTAACATCCACATTACCGCGTATTCCTAATTTCTGGTAATTCAAGTTATTAAAAGATCCACCAGCATAGTTATAGGATCCACCCAAAAAGTATTTCACAGATTGATTACCTCCACTTAAATCTAAAGTGTGCTGAGTTGTATAAGGCTTAACCCACAGCGCATCAATCCAGTTGTAGGAATGTGTTTTAAAATAGTCCAGTTCATCCTGTGTGTAATATTTACCGTCAGTAGTTGGCGTCTTATTATAATTTAATTGATCATTTACGGCAGTTGCCTGTTGATAGGCATTTAAAGTAGCCGGCATCTTCACGACATTCTGAAAACCATATATCCCGTTATAATTCAGGGTTGGGGCTCCATTCTTACCGCGTCTTGTAGTTACCAATACTACCCCATTTGCCGCCCGAGAACCATAAATGGCTGCGGACGCTCCATCTTTCAAGACAGTCACATTCTCAATATCGCTGGTACTTAATCCGTCAAAAGTAAATTTGTCGCTTACTACTCCATCAATAACGTATAGGGGATCCACATTATTAAAAGTACCCTGTGCTCTTACCCGTATAGTAGAGCCAATACCGGGAGAACCCGCTTCCTGTGTTACGGTCACGCCTGCTAATCTTCCTGACAGGGCATTTGATAAATTGTCATAAGGCGCATCCTTCAAGGCAGAAGCATTCACGGAGGTAACGGAACCCGTGATCGAACCCCTGGATTGCGCCCGGTACCCGGTCACAATGATCTCATTTAACTCAGCATCACTTTGCTCTAATAAAATATTCAGGCTTTTCTGGTCCTGTATTTTCAGTTCAAGACTGTGAAAGCCTACATTACTAATGAGCAAAGTTTCACCCACAGTTGCCCCAGATACAGTAAATGCACCATTATCATCTGTTACGACACCTATCGTAGTCCCCTTAATCTGTATGCTGACACCCGCTAAAGGCTTTTGGTCCAAGGCAGACCTTACGGTGCCACCAATCGAAAATGTCTGAGCTCTTAACCCTATCATGGGAATGAGCATCAGTCCGAATAAGATAAGCCGAAGCATTTTCCCTACTTGCAAACTGTTCATAGAATAATTTTAAAATGAAATAACTAAATCAATACTTTAGAAGTATCGTTTGCATAAAATCCAGCATCGAATTGGTTACTGCAAACGTTTGCTTTAATAAAGCAAATCTATTTTAAAAATTATCCCAGAAGAGTCAATAATATTACCGATTAATAAATGATTTTGTGTTTTTTTAAGATGGCAATTTATGGCATACCAATAAGTCGGCTATTGAACTGCTTAAACAAAGGCCACACGATTAAGAGCCAAATACATTACCTTCCGACAAACAAAGAATTGTCTATCAATGAATAAAGTTCACTCGATTCCCGAAAACTGTTCAATTCATGAATTATTCATAGTTGACTAACTATCATTTTGAGTTTAGCAATGGCCGATATATATACAGATAGAGGGTATTAATATTCAGAAAGTTAATTAATATAAATTATTGAATCAAGGAGAACTTTTCTTGCCAGGATGTTGAATGGCAATACTACAGCGTAATCCAAACTACTACTGATTTATGCAAAGCCCTGCTAATTAAAAATTCACTTTATGGCTGTACTTTTAGAAACGCCGCCAGATCATCGATATGATCTGTATTTATGTAATCTACATTTAATTTCATCATTACTTTCCAGGCCTTAGGATTATCAGGTGCATTCCAAAACCTGACTTTTTTTCCTTTACTATGCGCCATTTTTACAACTGCAGTTAACTTTTCAAAATCCGCCCGAGCCAATTGTGAGGTTCCATCCCAAGCAGAGTAGTTCCTGAAATTATCACTGTACATATAAATGCGCTTCTCGGCTGCTTTGCTGTAAGTATGGCCGGGTACACCATCAAAATGAATAAACGAAGGTGCAGCGATCATCACTGAATCTTCTGGAATATTGCCAGTAAATGTTACTTTGATCTTCCCACTCTCCATAATCGCCGGGTATTGAGTTAGCAATGCAACGGCACTATCGAATTCAGCCGAACTATTAGCATCCTTCAGATCAATTAATAATTGCAGTTGCCTTCCATGATCTGTATATGGAAATCCATCATGTTTTAATAGC
>DATJDF010000675.1:0-4617 GCA_035497555.1 Arachidicoccus sp.
GGTAGGGGTATCACCTGTCCGAGAAAAGTGTTGTTAAACACCGAAAAGGTTGTTTTGAAACCATTATATCCTGATGCATTAATGAATGTAAATACTCCGGAAGATGCGGTAATAGCGAAGCAGAAATTGGCAGAACGCTGATGCAAACACCCATTCTTACTGTCAATTGAAACTTTTCTGGATATGAGATATGAAGGCGGTCTCAATTCTTTAACCACCGATAGTTGCCATAGATTCATGAACTGATTTTTGACCTTTCCTTTTCTTCTCTGCCTCCCATCCATCCACTGCTTTTTTGAAAACGGCCTGAGTAATCATATCCTTTAATGTTTCTTCCATTATACCTTCACGCAGCGCGTTTTTAATGTTGAAATTTCCTTGATCATATAGACAAGTTCTTAATATTCCGGTAGGCGTGATTCGGATTCGATTGCAGGAACCGCAAAATGAGCGGCTATAGGCGGCGATGATGCCAATATTGCCCTTGTGACCAGGAATATGGTATTGAGTAGCGGTGGAATGAGGCTCGCCAGGCATTTGGGTTAACCTAGGAAAGTTATCCTTAATATGTGTCCATATCCGCAGCGCATCCCAGTTCAGTAAACTTTGAGTACCGCTGCCATTAAACGGCATTTGCTCTATGAAACGAACAGAAATAGGGAGATGTTTGGTTAGATTTACTAAGGGGATCAGGTCCTCTATATTCACTCCCTCCATAACGACCGCATTTATTTTAACCTCAAAGCCGTGTTTAAGAAATGCTTCCAGCGACTCTATTACCTTACTTAGGTCGTCCCGGTGGGTAATCTGGATAAACCGGTCTTTGTCCAATGAATCCAGGCTGAGATTTATGTGATTAATCCCTATTTTCTTTAACTCCGGAACGAATGGAGCGGTTAGTACCCCATTAGTAGTGAGCGACAACTGATGAAGACCATCAAGCTTAGATAGGTCAGTTAAAAGAGGAAGTAGATCCTTTTTCACAAAAGGTTCGCCGCCGGTTATCCGGATTTTTTCTATACCCATTTTGACGAGCAAAGAACAAATTTTCAGCATTTCCTCATTTGTCATCAATTCCTTTCTGGATAGCCAGTTAAGTCCCTCTTTTGGCATACAATAGCTACACCTTAGATTGCACCGGTCCACAACGGCAAGTCGTAAGTAATTGATTGAACGTCCATAACTGTCAACTATCATAATTTTTCCTCCTCTATGTGCCTCAACTATTTATTGGCAGGTATTCAAAATTAACCATTTTATGGATGCGGTATGCTACAGGAACAAATACTTTTGAGACGCGGTTCAAAAAACCCGATTTGCTACGGTAATGCTTTTCAAAAAATGACAACCAAAAATGGTAACCTTTTGAATCGGTATATACAGGCATGTGATATTTTCGGGCTTAGGAATTAACTTGCTCTTGTTGGGGTATCATGGAGAAACACAAATTCGAATTGAGTTCTGAGCGTTTTATGATGCCATGCTATCTATCAAGTTGGGCTTAAAAGTTCGATGGCGCTCAAATGGGATTCTGCCGAATAGCATTATTCGGTAATTTCTGGATCCGGAAATTAACTACCTGATTCTGTTTTTAACCAACCTGTTATACTCATCCTTGGTTTATTCGTTATCAATACCTCATGTTCCATTTCACTACTCTTAAAAAGAACGCAATTACCATTCAGAGGCATTATTTTTCTAGAATTGCCCTCAAGGTGAATGCAGAGCGCTCCGCCGTCACTTTCTGACCAATCCTCATTGAGATACATAATCATAGAGAATTGCCGACCCTTATTGTTGCGAAACTGATCTTTGTGTCGCTTATAAAAACTGCCGGTTTCATAAAGTGTATAATGAAATTCATAACCGGTAATACCCGTATAACAGGTTTCGTTAAGGTGACTGATGAAACGATCGATTAGATCGAATAGCTCATTTTCAAAGGGATCATTATGCTTCCTGTCCAGCCAATAGATCTTGTCACTTCTGATTTGGGCATCCTGAATCACGACAGAGCCGTTTCCGACTCCAGCGGCAACTAATTGCTTTTGGGCGTATAATGCTTTAAGATTTTCTCTAAGGTGAGAAGTTAGCTTTTTATCCAGGAAGTTTTCGGTGATACCCACCTTGTCGTTAATATAACTGTCGATGAGTTGATTGAAGGTTGCTGACAATTGCTGAATTAAACGCAGTGGCAAATCGCCAATGCTGAAGCGAAGATATACATTTTGTAAACTTTGAAATATTTTTTCTGGTAATTTTTGACTGACTCGGACATCTGTGAAAAACATATGTTAGTTACTGAGGCAAGGGTATTGGCTGGGAAAGAACAAATTTTGGTTTTATATTCATATGATTTTGAATGTTCAGTTTACCTTGTTATCAATTGGAAGTATTTTTTCGATCAAAATGACAAGCTCATTTTATGTATTATGGAATTATAATACCTGTGTTAGACCTGTGAAATAATTTAATAGTTCTTTGAATTTAATCGATAACAGCGTATTTTTAAGGGAGTTGAAAAGCAGGCTATACATATATTTAATAATTATGACATTTGTCCGGCCGCCGTATATAGCAAATACAATATAGTATTATGGAAAAAAATAGGGGGAATGAAAGATATTGCAAGGTCCAGGAATACGACACAGATGAGTTTAATCAGCTGGGTGCCGTGCCCGTTTACTATATAATTCTGATCCAGGGAGGAGGTGCCGTAAATGTTGATTTTAATGAATATTTATTTGACGGTATTATAGCCATATTTACAACGCCTTATCAAGTTGTCCATTTTACCTCGAAGCCAAAGCTCAGACTCAGAGTTTTGCAGTTTCATGGCGACTTTTACTGTATCGAATTCCATAAAAAAGAGGTTGCCTGTAATGGACTTCTATTTAACAACATTTATGAGCGACCACTTATTGACCTTGAAAAAGCGAGCTATATTGAGATTAATGCTAATATGGACAAGTTAGATAAAGAATCAGGCAGGCGAAATTCATATTCGATAGCGATAGTTCGGGCCTACTTACAATTGATATTAGCCATCTGTAGCAAAATAAAATCTGCAAATGGTTCGGTAGGGGATGCCGGTAAGGCACCCCATCCGATCATGGAATTCAAATCTTTGCTTGAATCGCATTTTAATAAGGAAAGGCAGCCAGCCTTTTATGCGTCAAGGATTGGACTTTCTCCAAATGCTTTTTCAAAAAAATGCCAGCTTTATTTTCATAAATCTCCATCAGCACTTATCCAGGAAAGGGTCATTCTTGAAGCGAAGAAGCTCATCCATCTTAGTTATAAAAGTATGAAAGAAGTGGCTACCCTTTTGCATTTTGATGACGAGAACTATTTTAGCAGATATTTCAAAAAGCATACAGGGGTGACACCTACAAAATTCAGGGAAGAAGTAGGAATCTCAATTGTGGCAGATTTGTCCAGATAATTACCACATAAGTCTATTGTGGGGAAAGTATGATTGATTTTACTTTGCTTTGATCTAAAATCAATCATATGTTGACATTATTTGTGAAATTACAAGGGCAGCTTTTTAATTTTATGCGTATCTCTATTTTTATCGTTATGGCTTGGATCGGTGGGTTAAAAGCAGTTCAATATGAGGCAGATGGGATTGTTCCTTTTGTTGCAAATAGCCCGATTATGAGCTATTTTTATCAAGGTGATAAAAGTGAATACAAGAATTATAAGAACAAGGAAGGAGAATTTGTGCCTAAAAATATTGAATGGCATAAATCCAATGGGACTTATGTTTTTTCCTATGCTTTAGGTACGGTAATTGTACTTATTGGATCCATTACTGTTGCTGGGATTTTTAATGGCAGGCTGGGACTGGTCGGCGGTTTACTCACAGCAGGCATGTCTCTTGTTACCCTTAGCTTTTTAATTTCCACCCCGGAAGTATGGGTGCCTGATTTAGGTGGACCTGACCATGGTTTCCCGCTTTTATCAGGAGCTGGTAGATTGGTAATTAAGGATGTCATTATGATGGCTGGCGGCCTGCTCTGTGCATCGGATAGTGCCAGATCAATCTTATTAAAAAAGAAATGATATTCGGTTAGGATTTAACGGTGTCAAGACTCAGGAATTTATAACTATAGGATATCATGAAAAAAATCTCAACATTCTACAAACATTTAATAATTGGTTTTGGAAAAGGCGGGAAAACCTTAGCTGCCTACCTGGCTAATCAAGGTCAGGAGGTGGCACTGATAGAGAAATCCGATAAAATGTATGGGGGTTCGTGTATCAATATTGCTTGCATTCCATCGAAATCCTTAATTAAAGACGATAATTAACCCAAAAACGGTCATCCGAGAGGTGGTCGTTTTTGGGTTTTAGCAGATGTTATAATTATTGCTGACCATTATACCACGCTTCGTATTCGGTTTCACTAAAGTCCTGGGGTTTGATATATAATTTCTGTTTTATCTGTTGCTGTAGTAATTCGGCCATTTCCTTCCTTTTTTCTTTGTAGGCAGGATCATTGGCCAAATTGTCGTATTCAAGGGCATTTTTATCGCGCAGGTCATATAATTCAAATTCATCCGGATAGCCGCCCAATGCATCAAAATAATGCGTGTATTTCCATTCAGCAGT
>DATJDF010000676.1:0-2094 GCA_035497555.1 Arachidicoccus sp.
GATGCTCCTGCATTGGAAAGGGGCTATAGCCGTTCCGCTCGCCGTAATATCCATAAAGCGAATGAAGCAGGTCTTCGTATCAAAGAAGGGATTACCTCTACAGATTTGATGATATTACACCGTCTGCGTTATCGGGACCTAATTGGGGTCGCTAAAGTGGACTATGAACGATTCCAGGAGCTGATGGACCAGCTTCTGGACCGGGGTATGGGCTATACAGTGGGCGTTATGGATAAGGAAGGGCATTTATTGGCTGCGAGTTTCTACATAAGGTTCAAAGACCGGTTGACTTTTATATTTAACGGGAATGATCAGGAAAGCCTGAAAAACGGGGCTACCCATTATTTGAAAAATTTTGTGATCCGCAAATTTGCGGGCAAGGGTATTATTATGGACTTTGAAGGCAGCGATACCCCGGATTTTGCCCGCTTTTACAGGCAATATGGCGCCCATAATGAGCCGTATCCCCGTTGGGAGGCCGGCCCATTATCTGTTTTGCGGCGTCTATTTAACTGAATGTATGTCGGTTGGTATTATTTTAATCATTAAGGTTCATAAATTGAGCTGCGCTCAAATTGAAATTTACTAAATCATGCGCTTTCGTCAAATCTTTTCAAAATTATTATTCTGCCTGAAGATAACCGGTCATCCAGGGCGCATGCTTAGGTTAATGTATTATTCAAAAAGATTTACTTACAGGTATCGTCACCACCAGGTTAAAAACGGTTTCTTTGAACCTAAGGCCTTTTTATTGAATTGGTCCGGGAAGCAATTCTGGTTATATATGCGGTTGGAGACCGGGGACATCATGATGTTTTATGAAATTTTCTGGAGCCGGGTATACAGTGTGCCGCAGACACTGCTGGAAAATCCAAAAGTAATAGTTGACCTGGGTGCGAATGTCGGATTTACCTCCTTGTTTTTTAAACTGTGCTATCCTGGCGCACAAATTTTTGCCCTCGAGCCTTCAGCCAGCAACTATGCTGTTATGGTGAGAAACAGCGCAGACTGGAAAGGTATTCAACCGCTGCAGGCTGCTGTATGGAATATTACTTCAAAAATTTGGTTTAAAGAGGCGGATTACGCTTATAACAGCAAAATTGCTGCTGCTGAGGATACCGAAAACTACGAAGTACAGGCCTGGCAGATGGGCGATTTTATGACAATGTCCGGTATCCGTAAAATCGATCTTTTAAAAATTGATATTGAGGGCGCCGAAATGCAAATTCTAGGATCAAATAATAATTGGTTAAACCAGGTGCAGCATATCCTGATTGAATTACATCCTCCATATAATATAAATCTGCTTCGGCAGGACCTTGCTCCATTTGGTTTTGAAATCCTGGTTCCGCCAGCGCAGGGGCTGAAAGTTGTTTTCGCCTTTAGACAGCTGGTAGTTGGATAATAAAAGTCGGGCGACTGTTACTTTGTGGCATTCAAATGCCCCCTTTCTTCCAATAGTATTTCTGCCAGCCGCAGATCAATGGCCCGAGTGATTTTGAGGTTATCTGTTTCGCCTTCAATAAGCGCCACGGATTCGCCATCTGCCTCGACCACGCTTGCTTCATCTGTAAAAATCTCTTGATAGGGCTGAGCAAAAGCCTTTTTCAGAATATCAGAACGAAATGTCTGCGGGGTTTGAATGATGCGGACTTTGGTTCGGTCCAGCAGCTGATTGCCTGATTCATTAAGTGTGCGCAGGCTGTCAGTTGCTGCGATGGCCGGGATGGCACTGCCGCTGTCCAAGGCCTGCGTGTAACAGCGCCTGATGAGGGTGGGGGTGATCAGGCAACGAACGCCATCATGTACAAAAACAATGGCAGTTTGTTTGATGAAGGCCAGCCCGTTTTGAACAGACTTAAACCGGGTGGTGCCGCCGGAAGTGAGCTGGATACGGGAACGCTCCGGCAATTCTTCTTTTAATTTCTGCCCGAAGGCTAAATAAGCCTCTGGTAAAACAAGAATTATTTGCATATCCTCAAAGGCCTGGAAAAAAGCCTGCAACGTATAATAGAGAATGGGTTTACCAGCAATAGGTAAAAACTGCTTTGGGGTTGCTGACCCCATTCGTGACCCTGAACCTGCTGCAACAAT
>DATJDF010000677.1:0-10035 GCA_035497555.1 Arachidicoccus sp.
ATTAACCGGTATTGGCGCATTTTTGACAGCAATGGCACAACCCAGGAAGTGGAAGGGGAAGGCGTGGTAGGAGCCCAACCTTATATTGAACCTGAAAAAAGCTTTCAATATGTAAGCGGCTGCAGCCTGAGCTCAGAGATGGGTCGGATGGAAGGTGATTATCTCATGGAAAATCAAGACACAAAAGAACGGTTTAAAGTGTTTATTCCTGCATTTGATCTGATCGCGCCAGCAAAGCTCAATTAATTTCTTTAATTGGATTTAGCTTCCAAATCCCACGCATGAGCCGCAATTTAAAAAGCAAAATATTCAGCAGCCGGAAGCTGTTAATACAAATCGACCATCAGTAAACGGCTTTACCAGAGAAGCGCAGTGCCGTTCGTGTGTATTGCAAGCTACACTTTGCTTCGTCGGCAACTGCCTGAACACCACACACATAAACAGTCTTTTATATTGCATGACCGGTGAATATGCCAGTTAATTCCAATTCCGATCGTTTTATACCCCCGGCAGCTATGGATGACCCAAAGCAGATAAGGAAGAGCCGTGTCCGTATCCGGGAAAATGCGTTTTTTGCTAAACTGGCCGGTTTTTGCCTCAGGGAAGATCAGGTAGCCATTACAATCGGTAACCGAATTTACCTGCATCACAGCTCTGTCAACTCATTTCTCGCTAATAAATCCTGGGTAGCACATGAACTGGCGCATGTCCGGCAGTTTGCAACCTACGGGCTGATTCGTTTTTTATGGATGTACCTGTGGGAAAGCTGCCTTAAGGGTTATTACAATAATAAATGGGAAGTCGCTGCAAGACAGCAGGAAACTGACCTGACGATTCTGGAGGACTTTACTTTCGTATAGATGCATGAACACTGACAGCGAAGTTTTTACATTACCTTGAGCCCGAGTTCTAAGCGTAATTATCAGACTAAAGGCAGACTTACGTAGAAGGTGGTACCTCTGTTCACCTCACTTTCAAACCAGATCTGGCCACCGGCTTTCTCGACGATTCCCTTACATATGGCAAGGCCGAGTCCGGTACCGGAAGATTTCGTTGTAAAATTAGGCACAAAGATCTTTGCAGATTGTTCAGCAGATATACCTACCCCGGTATCCCGGACGGTTATAAGTACATTTTTCTCTACCGTTTCTTCCTGTAAGATGACCATTTGAGAATGATTCTCCTTGGATGCTTCCAGCGCATTTTTAATCAGATTTGTAAAGACCCTGCGCATCTGCACCCGGTCAGCGCGGATTATATTGTCCTGCGCTGCCGGAAGATAACGAAGCTCAAAATCATCTTCTGTATTATAGAGTAATACGAGCGGGCTAAGAATTTCCTTGATATTAAAAGTCTCCAATTGTGTATTGTAGATATTGGCAAACTGTGAAAAATCACTTGCAATTTTTGCCAGCTGGTCAATTTGTTCAATTAACATATTGGATACACGCTTAGAGAGTCCTTTCATGTCAATTGTAGGGTTCTCAGCAGAACGCTGTAAAAACTGCAGGCTCAGTTTCATGGGTGTCAATGGATTTTTAATTTCATGGGCCACCTGTCGGGCCATTTCTTTCCAGGCACCTTCCCGTTCACTTCTGGCCAATGCACGGGCACTTTCATTGAGCTTCCGTACCATGAAGTTATATTCCCCAACCAGGTCTCCGATTTCATCATTTCGATCCCATTTGATCTCTTCATTTTCAATACCCAGGTTGATTTTCCGCATTTCCTCTTTAATGATCGTGAATGACTCGGTTATCCTGAATGTCAAAAGACTCGCGACGGCACCTGCTGCCAGAAAAATTAACGCGTTCAGATTGATAATCGTGACCAGGAAACTGGATATTTCCTGATCCAGTTCATACTGCGAGTTTAAGGCCGGTGTATTAAGATAGGCAAATACCTGTTTATTCTTTCCGTAAAGCGGTGTATAGATACTGAGATATGTTAATTTACCGATGGTTTCCTGCTGAAAATACTTTATTCGGTGTTTATTACGCAACTGATCATAAGCCTCTGGCTGCATTTTATTACTGACAATATTCTCATTGAAAATATAGGGCTGGGAGGAGGCTTCCAGGTTTCCATTTTTATCATACAGGTTCACCTCCTGTTTATTCAGGTTCGCCAGTTCGATTACCCTTTGTGCCACCAGCGTACTATTGTAGAAGTTGTCCAGGCCGCTGGGGGTCTGCATATTTAGTGGCAGATCCGTATTTAGACTTTCCTCTATTTCACCCGCCAGAATCTGGGTGCTCTGCATGAGCTTTTCCTGGTTGCTCTTATTGAACCGGCTTATAAAAAAGGAGATCGTGGAAATACCGATAATAATAAAAGAAAACAGGCTGATAAATATGATTGTTGCATGAACCTGGAACCGGATATTAAAATTCAGGGCAGCACGGATCAGGTTCCACTTAAACCGTGACTGGATAATAAACCCGGAGATCTTGAGTAACACAATTATAATGACAAAGGCAGAGAAAATATAGGCGAATAAGGTAACACTATCCAATATGTCTTTATTCTTTTCTGCAATAACAACAATCGTATTATTGCCGGCGTTGTACCAAAGTTCTTTTACTTTGTAATTATTCACTTCTCTAAATTCCCGTTTCGGAACCTGCGCCTCAGAGAGGGAATCTGAAAATTCAAAATCTTTGCTATTAGAAAAGAGCTGTCGCCCTTTATAGACGGCATAGGAATAGGATTGTGGAATCTGTCCCATCACAAGGGCCGGGCTATTTAATAGCTCCAGGGACAGGTTGTTGTTGACATATTTCCTGGGCGACAGTACCACAAACAGATATCCCAGCGCAGACTGATCGTAAATGCTCTTGATTTCCTTGCGGTAGATATAATTAAAATTATCTGACTGCGACCCGTGTATAAATAAATCGGGGACATTGGTGGTTTTACTGTTGCTTACCAGTGCATTCAGCAGGCCAAATGAAGCTGAATCGGCGTTATGCAGCGGCTGGCGGTTCAGGTCAAAAGTATAGATGCTTGTATTGAACTTATTGAGAAATCCTGAAAAGTTTGCCATGACCAGGCTGTCCTTTACAAAACGGTTATCGCTTGGATTATATAAGCGGGTAAAATTATCATTCCAGAAAAAATTGGTAAAACTACTGATGGCCATCTTGACCAGGTTTTCGCCTGCATTGTCTGCCTGGAGGGCGAGCCCTTCCGCATATCTTTTCTTTTCATCCAGCTTGCGGGTGTTGGTAGATTGTAGTATCACCGTTATTGTCGCTGCGAAAAACATCAGCCAGAATAAAAAGTACCGGGAGGCCACCAGCGGTTTTGGTAAATCCTCCGCCCGGTATTGTAAAATCAGGCAGTATATAATCAGCCAGACCAGCGAAAATATTTTGATATTAACCATTTCCGGAGAATTCCAGATCGTGAGTATGATTAACCCGCTTACGACCACAATTACAATTCGCCAGAAAAGGTCGATCCCTGCATGAATAGCGGGTAAATGCAGAAAATAGGAGAGATTAAAAAAGCTGAGGGTAATAAAAGTCAGGATGAAGAAAGTGACAACCGTATAGACATTCAGGTTGAAAAAATCTGTTACATTCAAAGGGATCTTGGAATCGATCACCAGGCTGCATACAATACTCACCATATTGAGTGAGCAGAAAGCAAATATAAACAGGGATCCGACACCCAGGGCCTTCCGGTATTTTTCAATAAGTACCCGGTGCTTTGTTTTCACCTCCGTATGCCGGTATTTGATGAAAAACGTAATCCAGAAAAATAACAGGGTATTGATCAGCAAATCTCCCAGGGAGGAATGGAGCATATTGGAGGCATAGATAATGGGGCTGAAAAGCTCATAACTCCGGTAATTAAAGGGTACGGGTAGCCAGTAGGTCATAAAACGCAGTAATACCACCGTGACGAGCAACCAAAACGCGCCTTTATAGAATCCGCTCTTAAGGGTGATTTCGTTGATGATCCCATTGATAAAAATGAGTACAAACAAAATGCCCAACAGCTTAAAAATCAGTGATGCGCTATTGGGATGTGCATCCGGATTTTCCGCGTATTTGCCGATTTTAAAGACCGTTGTTCCTTTGGAGTTATAGATGGGGGTGCCTTGCCCTGTCTTGTCGATAAAATACATATTATCGAGGGAGGAGGCATGCGCGAAAGTATTTCTGAAGTATTTGCTTTCAATAAAGAAATTCCAGTGAATGGGGATCATGGCGATAACCATAAAATTTCCACCGGGGGTCGTTACTGTCTGTTTGAGCATTTCAAAGAAGCCATTATTGGCCTGAATCGGATAATAGCCATCCGGTTTGAGCAGGTCATTATGGTTGACACTCATATTAAAGGTATTCCAGTATAACTGTTCAGGCGGTAGGGTGTCCATTTCCTGATAAACAAATATACCGTAATCCTTTTCCATTAGATGGAGACTCGATTTATCTGCTTTGGGGTTCAGTAACAATTGTTGGGAAGCGGCATTATTGACCAGATCTTCAAAATCTTTTTCCTGCCCGGATAAATAATTTTCAAAGCTCTGTTGCACCTTCTGCGGCGAAGCATTAAATGCCCAATAGTTGCTTATCACAAAGGAGAGTGTAAACATCCATGCGGCTATTATAAGGGAATAGCCCTGTTTGAATATGGCCTTTCTAACTGTTGTAATCATAATTCTTTACCCAATACACTTGTGGTCGGGCCTCTTGATTAAAATCCGGTTTTAGGCGAATCACTGCTTTTACAGAATTTGGCTTTAAGTTAGCGTACTATAGATAAACGGCCATAATAACCCTAAATAAGTGCTTATTTTGATCCGTTGCTCATATTAGATCCCCGTTCTTTCATGCGGTCTGCGGTCCCGTTAACGACTGCTTAAGAGGTCTTTGCTGCCTGCAACAACTTTTTCGCCTGGTTCCAATACAGATCCATCTCTTGAAGGTCCATCCCTGTCATCGTTTTACCCGAAGCTGCCGCCAATTTTTCCATTTGCATGAAACGCGCCATAAATTTCTGATTCGTTTTTTCCAGGGCGGTTTCAGCGTCTACCTTCAAAAAACGTGCATAATTTATCAGGCTAAACAAACTGTCTCCTAATTCCTCTTCCATTTGGTCCTGAATATCTGCGTTTACGGCCTCCTGTAGTTCCCCCAGCTCTTCCTGTACTTTTTCGAACACCGGTTCTTTCTGATCCCAGTCAAAACCCGCCTGGCGTGCTTTTTCCTGGATGCGGATGGCTTTAACCACCGCCGGCAAAGCGGTGGGGACGCCACTGAAAATAGAAGCTTTTCCTTCCTGTAGCTTAATCTTTTGCCAGTTGCGTTTTACCTCATCTGCATCCTTTACGACGGTGTCTCCATAAATATGAGGATGTCGAAGAATCATCTTGTCTGCAATACCGGCCAGGACCTCAGTCAGGTTAAAAGCGCCATTTTCACGGCCGATTCTGGTATAAAATAGCAGATGCAGAAACAAATCCCCTAATTCCTCCTTTATTTCTGTCCAGTTTTGCGCATCAATCGCACCCGCCAGTTCATAAGTTTCTTCGATGGTCATGGAACGCAGCGTATGAATCGTTTGCCCCTGGTCCCAGGGGCATTTTTCCCTTAATTCATCCATAATCCGGACCAAATCCTGAAATTTCTGGGTCAATGCTGCCACCGGTTCGGGTGCTAAGGCCTCGTCTTTCATATACCTCAATTTTGCCTAAAAATAAGTAAGACAGCGCAGTTAGCCTAAAACAAATTCGTTTTCGGCCTGATTTTTAGAAAAAATATTAAA
Source organism: Arachidicoccus sp. (assembly GCA_035497555.1). Taxonomy (GTDB): domain Bacteria; phylum Bacteroidota; class Bacteroidia; order Chitinophagales; family Chitinophagaceae; genus Arachidicoccus. Next base: position 5,779 of record DATJDF010000677.1, read on the forward strand.
CAAATGTTTGATTAATTTAAACATTTGTTTAATTTTGCATTTTCAAAGTAAGTCCAAGGAGAGTGGAGAACATGTCAGATAAAAAAACACATATTATCAATATAGCCATTGAGCTATTCTCAAAAAATGGCTTTGAGGGTACTTCCATGCGGGATTTAGCCAGTGCCGCTGAAGTTAATATTGCCATGATTAACTATTATTTTGGCAGTAAGGAGAAATTATTCGAGGCAATTGTCGAAGGACGTTCTGAACAGGCAAGAAAGGAACTGGAGGAACTGGCTCAGGATCCGACACTGACTTCCCTTCAGAAGATGGAAAGGGTCGTAGAGATGCAGGTGAATAAGGTGCTGGAAAGAAGGCATTTTCACAAAGTTTTGCAAAACGAGGTGATGCTCAATAAGCGGCCGGAACTCAATATTGCAATTGGCAATATTTTCAGACGTAACAGCATCATCCTCAAAGGCATTATCGAAGAAGGTTATCGTAGCGGTGAATTCAATAAAGTAGACACCGGATTGGTGGTTTCCACCCTGATTGGCACCATAAACCATGTATTCCTTTCACGTACGATCTGTAATCTGGTCTTTGATCCAAATCCACAGTATGCAGACCCGTTTGAGAATCCAAAAATAAAAAAGAAAGTGATTGACCATCTTAAAGAACTGATGCGGCAGCATCTGGTCAAAAAATGAATCCCCAAAAAGCAAAAAAGCGATCAGTTGAAAAAGAACCTAAAAATGACTTCAGTAAAACTTAGATTAAGCATTATCAGCTTTCTATTTACAGTTCTATCATTTAGTGTACCTCAGGTAAGCTCCGGACAAACCTCCAAAAATCTCGATCTAAACCAGGCTATTGAACTGGGACTTGCGCATAGTAAAGACCTGATGTTATCGGCTGCAGAAATTGAGCAGTCAAATGCCATGATTCAGGAGGCTAAAAACAATAAATTGCCCGATCTGAAACTGAGCGGTGCCTACCTGTATTTAGCCAAACCCAATATCAATATAAAAATCGATCAGAACAGTGACAATAGTAGTGCAGATGATGGATCTGGTAGTGATGGTGGAACCAGCTTCCCCAATGTGCATCAGGCCGTCTATGGGATGCTGAATGCGTCTATGCCTTTATACGCAGGTGGTAAGATTACCAACGGCATTAAAAGCGCAGAATTGCTGGCAGAAGCTTCCAAGCTGGACGCTAAAGATCAGCAGGAAGAAGTGGTCCAGCATATTATCAGTGCCTACTATAACCTGTATAAGGCGGATGCCACCCTAAAACTGGTCAATGAGAATCTCCAGACCGCAAAACAGCGTGTCAAGGATTTTACAAATCTGGAAACCAATGGCCTGATCGCCCGAAATGATCTGATGAAAGCAGAATTACAGCAAAGCAATATGGAACTTGCGGTGCTCGACGCTGAAAATAATCGTAAAATCACCAATTTCAATTTCAACCTGATGCTGGGTCTGGAAGACAGTACGAAGATTGTGATTGATTCTAACCAGGTTTATAGCGAGCAGCAGGTCGATGGGCTCAGTGCTTTAATCGGGATGGCAAAATCCAACCGTTTTGATTACCTGGCCAGTATCGAACGGCAAAAAGCTGCCGCCTTTGATACAAAAGTAATAGAAGGGGATAAATACCCCACCATTGCGCTTACGGGTGGATATATTGCGGCAGACATTCCAAAAGCATTAACCGCTTATAATGTCGTTAACGTTGGGGTAGGTCTTAGCTATGATCTGGGTGCACTTTATAAAAATAGTGCAAAGGTCCGGAGTTCCAAGGCAAAAGAAAAAATGCTGGAAGTGAAGCAGCAGCAGCTGGATGATGATATCCGGACAGAAATCTTCCAGGCCTATAATGATTATACACACGAGGTTAAAAAAATAGACGTGCTCCGCAGCGCTGTCAGACAGGCTGAGGAAAATTACCGCATCACGAAAAACAAATATGATAATGCCCTGGCCACCGCGACGGATCTTTTTGACGCAGACGTCGCCTTGCTTCAGGCGAGAATCAATTTCGAAAACACACGTGCGGACGCTGCCATTGCTTATAACAAAATTTATGAAACGGTCGGTATGCTCAACAAACGTGTTCAGCAAAGCCACTCCTAAGATAATGCCAGCCGAAGACGGTAAATTCCATCCAGATTCGGTGCAACTAAATACAAATAAATAAAAATAAAGCGAGAAAAATGTCTCAAGAAAATAACGCTACAAAGCCTAAGAAGAAAAAATCAAATGCCCTTTTTGCCATCATTTTCACAATTCTGGTGATAACAGGCATTATCTATGGTGTAATCGCCTTTTTACATTCACAAAAACATGAAGAGACGGATGACGCCCAGATCAGCAGTGATATCAGTCCCGTTATTCCCCATGTTGCCGGCTATATTAAGGATGTACGCGTGAAGGATCATCAACTGGTCAGAAAAGGTGACACTTTGGTCATACTGGACGACCGGGATTTCAAAATTGTCCTTGAGCAGGCAAAGGCAGGGCTCAGTTCTGCCAAAAGTAATGTTGGTGTGGCCAACGCGGGTATCGGTGTTGCACAGAGTAATTTCATCAGCTCCAGAACTTCCATTGAAACAGTAGATGCGCAGATTGAAGCTGCTAAAGTCAAATTATGGCGCGCTGACAGTGATTTCGAAAGATATTCCAACCTGATCAAAGACCATACTATTACACAGCAACAGTTTGAGGAAGCAAAAGCGACAAAAGAATTGGCTGAAAAGCAATTGGATATTTTACAGGCACAAAAATCCGCAGCACAGAAAAATGCCGCAGCCGTTGCATCACAAAAAGGGGTTTCCTCTAGTCAGGCGAATGTGGCAGAGGCTAATATCGCACAGGCCCAGACCAGTATTGATGCTGCCAACCTTAACCTGTCCTATACGGTTATCACTGCAGCAGTTGATGGCCAGGTAGGCGTTGTGAACTTACAGCCGGGCCAATATGTTCAGGCGGGGCAGGCACTCTTCGAGGTCATCCCGAATTTAAAAAGATGGGTGGTGGCTAACTTTAAGGAGACGCAAATGACCAGAATCAGGGAAGGTCAGGATGTGGCAATCCATGTTGATGCCTTTCCATCCATGAAACTTAATGGCAAAGTAGCTTCTATTTCTCCAGCCACGGGAGCTAAAATGGCTTTGTTACCGCCGGATAATGCCTCGGGTAACTTTATCAAAGTGGTACAGCGCATCCCTGTCAGAATCAATCTGGTTGATGCAACAGATTCCGTTTTGAATTTGTTAAGCTCTGGCATGAGTGTGGACGTTGATGTTCTGCTCAGTTCAGGCCAGGGGAAATAAAATGAATGGCAGCAGTCTGCCCTTTTTTACTGCATAATTCACCGGTATAGTTACTGATTGATTATGCAGTGGAAAAGATTCCTTCATTTGCAATTAATTATAGTACATGGACCAGCAGGATTCTTTAGTTGAATACGGTGCCCGACGGGTGGTGATTGTTATTACAGCCATTCTTTGTGCATTACTTGAAATCGTAGATACCACCATTGTCAATGTGGCCTTAAATGATATGAAAGGCAACCTGGGGGCAACGCTGAGTGAAATTGGATGGGTCATTACGGCCTATGCGATAGGCAATGTAATTATTATTCCAATGACCAGCTGGCTTTCCCAGCAATTTGGCCGGCGTAATTACTTTGCAGCATCTGTCATTCTTTTTACCGCCTGTTCTTTTTTCTGCGGTAATGCCACAACACTTTGGGAACTCATCATATTCCGCTTTCTCCAAGGTGTGGGTGGAGGTGCTTTGCTAGTGACTTCACAGACCATTATTACGGAGGTTTTCCCCATGGACAAACGCAGTATGGCACAGGCCATCTATGGCTTAGGGGTCATTGTGGGCCCTACATTAGGACCGCCGTTAGGGGGATATCTCGTAGAGACTTACAGTTGGCCTTATATCTTTTATGTCAATTTGCCGATCGGTATAGCGGCCGCTATTATGACTTTAAAGTTTGTACGCAGCCCAAAATATGGGGAGAAGAAAAAGGCAAGGGAGGTCGACTGGTTTGGGATACTCTTTCTGATGTTTGGGGTGGGATGCCTGCAGTTTGTTCTGGAAAAAGGGCAGGAGGAGGACTGGTTTACCAGTCACCTGATCCTGATCAGTTCTATCGTTTCCTTCGTCATGTTCTATTTCTTCATCTGGCGGGAATCGGTCACTAAAAATCCCATTGTTAATCTTAGGGTACTCAAGGACAAGAACCTGGCAATCG
>DATJDF010000678.1:0-4501 GCA_035497555.1 Arachidicoccus sp.
CCCGTTGACATAAATGAGTACCAACAGAAGCGAAAGCTGGCCAAAATAGCCTACCTGGAAAGAAAATTGGTAACACTTAAAGCGGAAACTGCCTGAATAAAATGTTGATTTTTAAGTCGATACTTTTTAGTTATATAAGAGACTTATTGGTGTATTCTCTAAAATAGATTAGTTAGTGACCTGCAATTGTGGAACGTTAGATTGCCCGTATGGCACATTTAGGCAACTAGTTCAGAAAATAAGCGGATTTTCGCCGTCTTTTTTTTAAAAATCAAATCCCCAAAGGAATTTCCTGACTGATCAATAAGTAAAGTTGGATTTTTGTGATCGCCGAAGTGTCTATAGCCCATAGCTTTGAAGTATTTTGACCAAATCTTTACGTTTTGTAATTAAATACGGATTCAAGTCTATGCACAACTTTATGATTTTTAATAATTTACAATTATCTAAATTCCCGTCATTTCAAATGATTACAGGTACAAGTTCGTCTATAACTCAATCATATCAATATTTTCAATGAAAATAAATAGCTGGCAACGCAACGTTAGTGATTAAAACAGATGAATTACCTCCTAGGTTTGACGGCAGCGGAACAATGTAAAAAAAATTATACTCAATATCCCTTTTTAGTTGAATCTTTGCTACAAAAGCTGGCAGGATCAAACATAGACGTAAATCAGTCGTTGAAGGTCAATATATTAAGTTCTATAAACCAAGTATAATCAATAATTTATGAATATAAAGATAGGTGAATACAATGTCTTAAAAGTAATAAAGGAAAAGCCTATGGGCGTTTTTCTTGATGACGGAGATATAGGAATCTTACTTCCAAAAAGATATGTGCCAAAAGATACTGAAATTGGGGATGAGTTAAATGTTTTTTTGTATCACGATAACGAAGCACGAATTATTGCGACAACTGAAAAGCCATTTGGCGTTTTGGGCGATATTGTAAAATTAAAAGCAGTAACGACGACAGATTACGGCGCCTTTTTAGATTGGGGAATTATGAAAGATTTATTCATTCCTACATCTCAAATGCAACAAATTATTCATCCGGGTAGCGAATATTTGGTGAAGATTGTAATCGATAAATTAACCGGTAGGTTAGCTGCTACTGAAAGGTTGGAACAATTTTTATCCAATGAAGAATTGACCGTTAAAGAAAAAGAGTCGGTATCGCTGTTGATCTACCGCCGTACTAATATTGGTTTTGAGGTCATTATCAATAATGTACACAAAGGGGTACTCCATTTCAATGAGATTTACCAGACATTAGAAATCGGAGATAAGGTAGACGGTTTTATAAAAAGTGTTTTACCTGAAAATAAAATTGATGTTGTCATTGGAAAGATGGGCTACGAGCGTGTAGAAAGCGAAACTGAAAAAATACTTCGATTATTAAAAGAAAATCAAGGTTTCCTTCCTTATCAAGACAAATCTTCTCCAGAAGAAATATATTCCTTCTTTGGTATTAGCAAAAAAACATTCAAGATGGCTATAGGTAGTTTATATAAGGAACGAAAAATTGAGTTTGTCAATCAAGGCATCCAGTTACTGTAAAATAATCCACCTAAATTGAACGGCTGAATAGATAACTTTTAAAATAAATTGCTTATAACGCTTAAAATCATGCAAGTTTTTGTCTGAATCCTGTAGCACTTTAATCAGTTGTTTGTATGAACTTTGCTCCTAGTTAACAATGATGAGATGAAAGAAGAAGCGATACTGAAATCAAGCCAGCATGATTAAGGCTCCAATTTGAATAAAGGTTATGTTATTTGAAAAGAAAATGTTGGAACCAAATCTTATCAACCAAATAATTTGAAGTTATGCAAAGAAGAGAGTTCGTGAAACTGTCTGCTACTGTCTCCCTATTATCACCCTTTATTGCTAAGGGCGGCTATATTGCCGGAAGTGAGCCCTGGCAACTAGCGGACATCAAAGGACAGTCCATCCTTGCATTTGAAAGGTTTAAAACTGTATGGGAGTTCAAAGATTTTTGGAAACGGGGAAATACGTTTGATGCCTGTCTTAATTTCGCATCGGCTTTAAACGATAAATTCCCGAATGACCCGGAGGTAAAGCAGATGCAGGTGGACGTAGGCGACATGTTGGAAGTAGACTATCATTATTTCATGAGTCTGGATCGTAAAGCCATGTGGGCTGATGATTTTGGTTGGTGGGGTCTAATGGGCCTAAATGCAAGAAAGCATTTATTACGAACCGGTAAAAAGGCACTAGCGGATAAATATTTAGACCTTAGTGTAAATCTTTGTTGGCGACAGGAAAAAGAGCATGCTTACGACTTTTCTGCTGATGCCAGGCCCGTGCCACATGGTTGCAGCAATAGCCCAGCAAATGGCAGTAGCGTTGGAGTGAAAAATACGGTCACCAATGTGCTGTTCTTTTTATTGTCGACCCGCATCTACCGGTTAAGCCTGGTGGAAAACATCCCAGAAGGGGAAGCATTCCTTGAAATGGTTTACCGTCAATGGACATGGTTTGACAGTTGGTTTAAACTGACCCAGTATCAATACCTCAAAAAGGTTTCTTCAGGGGCTGCGCTAATACAGGAACGCCCAACTGCCTTTTTTGATGGTTCCGACTATCAGGACACCAACCATCCTACTTGGGAGAAAGACTGGATTTGGAGTGGCGATCAGGGCATGCTACTTGCTGCGCTCACAGATTTGTTAGCGGTAAAGGACAACCTCGCTGCATGGGTACATAAAACAAAGTCAGAAACAGGATTTGATGCATCGGATTTTGAATCGAAGGTAAAAAGCCACATTCATGCGGTCAGCCAAGGTGTTAAACTAGCTTTAACGGCTGCCGCAGATAAGGTATTTAGAGAAGCTCCTTTCCAGGCTAGCTTCGGACCGGAATTTGGGAATGATTATTTAGCCGGCCGCGGCATCCTGTTGCGGTATTTAGGTAAACTACCAGCAACGCTGACCGGTACCGATTTTCGGGAAAATATAAAAGCAACAATAAATGCCATTTGGCAAACCAGAGAGCAGGTAAATAACCAGTTCCAGCCGGAATTTACCTCAGTGGCAAGTGATAAGCTTTATGTTACCCAGTTCAGGAAAATGGCGGGTGTTGGAGATGATGTCAGTAAATGGCAAATTGCAGCTATAGAAGAAAAACAAAAATTTGCCGTCTGCCAGTCCATTGGGCTCGATGCCTATGGCGCATATTTAGCGTCTAATCAACTATAGAAATTTTTTCTGCTATTATTCAATCAACCACTGGGAAAAATGGAGTAATGCCTTTTAGTGGGTTGCGTCAATTTATAATTGATCACCATGATATTCCATGTATTAAATTTATCATTTTTCGCACTAGAATCGTGAATTTTATGTTTTTTAGGCAAAAACTGAAATTGGCTACTCTCTAAAATTCCATCATATAACTTATTGATGTTCAATATGATATGTGTATACTCAGCCAAAATGCTTACTTTTTTTGTAGTTTTGGCTGAGTTTAATATCTGTATACTCGGCCAAAACTCTAATATTTTTCGTAGTTTTGGCTGAGTATATTTTCCCTATACTCAGCCAAAATTCTGATCCTTTACTGAGGAGTATAACTCATTGGGACAGAGTTGCATATAAAAGTAGCAAAGGGTGTTTATAAATATTAATATTATGAAAATAATAATAGGTAGAAAAAAGGAACAAGAACTACTCAAAGATGCCATTGATTCCGGTTCCCCCGAACTAATTGCTATTTTTGGTAGAAGACGTGTAGGGAAGACATACCTTATTCGAAAATATTTTAAGGACAACTTACAGTTCCAACTTGTGGGGACCAAAGATGCAAATCTAGATGGACAACTAACTAAATTCAACACAGCGTTAGGCAAAGCTGCCGGCTATCCAAAACTTTATAGAGTGCCCGAAGGTTGGCCAGAGGCGTTTGATCAATTATCCAGTTTTTTGACCCCTAAATTAGTAACTGAAAGATGTGTTGTCTTTTTGGATGAATTCCCATGGCTGAATTCCCAGAAATCGGGCTTTCTTCAAGCATTTGATCATTGGTGGAACAGTTGGGGAAACGACCAAGACAATCTGGTCGTAATAATCTGTGGTTCAGCTGCTTCCTGGATGATAGAGAATATCGTAAATAATAAGGGGGGGCTTCATAACCGTATAACCCGTAAAATTAGATTACTTCCGTTTAACCTGAAAGAAACTGAAGAATTCTTATTGGCAAATAACGTAAAAATGGTTCGCTATCAAATTCTCCAGATCTACATGGTCATGGGCGGCATTCCTCATTATCTAAAGGAAATTCGTAAAGGAGAAAGCGCGGACCAAGCCATAAACAGGATTTGTTTTACCAAGGATGGATTACTTTATGGAGAATTCAAAAACCTCTATAATTCACTTTTCGAAGATGCCACACGGCATTTGTCAATAATTAGGGTACTAGCTGCAAATAATTCTGGCCTTACTCGCAGTAAAATTATCGAAAATGCCAATTTAACATCAGG
>DATJDF010000679.1:0-5196 GCA_035497555.1 Arachidicoccus sp.
TGTCTGGTTTGAACTAGAAGATTTCTGGCCTGAGATTACGGAGTTGAGCTGTGTTGAAAAATCCGGTATATAACGAAAAACAGGAAAACGATGGGTATTGTAGAAACTATTAAGAAAGAAGCCCAAGAGGTAGGTAGAGAAGAAGGCAGAGAGGTAGGTAGAGAAGAAGGTAGAGAGGTCGGTAGAGAAGAAGGTAGAGAAGAAGGCATGGAAGAGCTAAAAATTCGCCTTGTTAAGTCGTTTTTAGTGGATAAGGGATTTTCTATTAGCGAAACGGCATCTTTATTGGGTCTTACTGAGTATTTTGTTAGAAAAGTAAAAGGCGGACTTTAAAATTGCCGAGCGTATAAATTTTTTGATTCCTCTTGCCAGTGGATAATTAATGACTGCATTGCCGCAATTTCACAGTAATTGAGCTTTGTTTAAAAATCAGGAAAGTCGATTTGCTTATTTTATAATAGATTTTAAGTTTCAAAAAGTGTATTAATTTTAACTGCACTTGAAGCTCAGGTCCATCTGGAAAGTAAGTACTAAAATCTAACAAGATGCTGCAATATGATGAGTCCATTTAAACTTATTATAATGTGTAGTATTGAGTTGTTGCTTGGCATTAACGTAAAAAAAAGATTCTTCTGAAATTTTTAGCACGGCTTTTCGCGGAGTTTGAAAATTACGCAGCCATCCTAATTGCCATCCTGTGTGAAAGCGCAGTCATATTTATGCTGGGAAACTGTGGAAGCGATTTACTGCTTCAGTTTGTAAAATAATAGGCGTCTTCCAAAAGTGAATCTTTCTCAAAATAATAATCCATTCAGTCTACAATTTGTGTCTATCAAATTATTGGGTGAGATCAACCCACCTCATGATCGCGTGGCCGGCTTTTGCCGGCTATAGTGATAAACCACCCGCCTCAAAGGCGGGTGGTAAGTTGATTAACAGCTGATACTGATTATTTTGCTATCGGCGAAATAAAAAATGTTGTATTTTTATGGTTAAAGAAACCTGATATTGGATATCCCTGGGCTATACTTTTTTGAAAGATAGCCTGAGGGAAAGTGCATTGTTTAAATTGAGAGGTGTGCTGTTTTTTCTTCTAGATGGAGATAAAGGAGACTGGAGGTTGTGGGAATTGAATAAAATTTGGCAATAAAAATGATATTCGGCGTTATCTTTGAACAATAATACTATTGAACAACCTGGTTGGTTAACCAAACAGTCGTTCAAACCAAATAATCGCAATTTATGAATAACCGCATTGTCTGTTCCTGCATCGTATTTTGTATATCAATAACCCTTTTAGGGGGCTGTAAGAGCGCTTCTTCCAATAGATCTGCACATATCAATAAATCAGTAATGGTTTCAGATCTCATCTCTTCCAAGAATATTTATGCGGATATGGAAAAGGTCGCAAAATGGCAAATGGACAGTATTAAGCATAAGGGGATGCGCCATAAGGCGAATGACTGGACCAGTGGGGCGTTATATACAGGTTTTCTGGCCTGGGCAGATGTGTCTAAGGATTCCAGCTACTACACCTTTATGAGGCAAATCGGCGATAGCTTAGGTTGGAAACTGCAGACCGGAGATGGGCGCTATCACGCTGATAATTATTGTATTGGCCAGATGTACTGCAGGATGTATGAGATTTACCATGACGGTGCTATGATTGCCGATTTAAAACATCTGGGCGACGAACTGGCGAACAAAACCCATACCGAATCACTGGAATGGAAAAACAAGATCAGCCAAAGGGAATGGGCCTGGTGCGATGCACTGTTTATGGGACCGCCTACACTTACTATGCTCTATCACGAGACCGGTAATTTAAAGTATATGAATCTCGTGGATAAGCTTTGGTGGAAAACTTCGGATTATCTGTATGACAAAAAAGAGCGTTTATTTTATAGAGATAGCCGGTATTTTGATAAGAAGGAGAAAAACGGTCAGAAGGTTTTCTGGTCACGTGGTAACGGTTGGGTACTGGCTGGCCTTGCAAGAGTTATCGAAAATATGCCCGCCGATTATTGGGACCGGAGGTATTGGGTGAAACAATTTTCGGATATCGCTGGTAAAATTGCCTCACTTCAACAGTCCGACGGGACCTGGCATGCCAGCTTACTGGATCCCGCGAGCTACCCCGGAAAAGAAACCAGTGGGACCGCATTTTACTGCTATGCGCTGGCCTGGGGCATCAATAACGGTATACTGGATGCAGGTAAATATACAACGGTGGTAGATAGGGCATGGGAAGCGCTGGTAGGCTGTATTCACCCCAATGGGATGTTGGGCTTCGCCCAACCCATCGGTGGGGAACCGCATAATGTTAACTATGATGATACGGAGGTTTATGCAGTAGGCGCATTTCTGCTTGCTGGTAAAGAGATGCTGAAGCTGACAAAATGATCCAACTTGGTTTGTACTAATTATTATATCTGCAAAGTTGGCCTCTTTTTGAAGTTCATCTTTTTGTAACCTTTTGTATCTGTGATTCAAATATTTTCTTGCGTTCGTTCTGCTACGGCATTATCGGTAAGCCTTAAAACCTTAATCCCATGATGCATTAACTTTCAATCATTTTATTTTTATCGTCGATGCTGTCACCAAATTATTTTCATGGTGACCGCCATATGACTGTGCAATAATAATCCAAGAAAATAAATTTGCATGTTGACATAGATGAGATAGCGCTCGTTTTTGTCTCGCTGAATGAAATGCTTACCTTAATTTCTACGGTTATTTAATTGGGTTTATAAAACTGCTCCATTCTGCATCGGATTAAATTATACATCCCCAATCAATAATTATTATCGCCATTTCTAAAGCAGTTCTCTGAGAGATAGGTTCCTTCTATTCTGGATCCCGCTTTAGGCTGCTTTGATGCTGTTCTTAACGCTTCCTTAAAAAATACAATCATTTTCGTCTTGCCAAAATGTTTTTCGTGAAGTTTTATGGCCAAAATAATTTAAATCTGTATCGAATGAGTAAAAATACGTCGTAATTTTCTTTTTATAAAAGATGTGCCTTCCATTGAAATGCCCGCTACTACTGTATTTGCCCCCCTATTGAGCGGAGGTGTTCTCCATGGTGGGAACGATTGCGTAAAAAGTTGGAAAATACAGGATAGTACAGGATGGTTAGCTACCGTTTGTTATCTATCTTCGTTAAAGATTAGAAATAGATTAACTAATCTGCTAGAAACTGACGACTAAATGCAAATGAAACGTCAAGGGATTGTTTTAAAAACTTGTCTTTACTCAAGTATGGTATAGGAATAAATGTTTTGCAGGCAAATGCGAAAACGTCGATAAGACGTGACGGATATTGATATGCCATTTCCAGTCCAGATGCTGGGAAGCGCAACTGTTTAGGGTTTAATAATTAAATTTTTGCTATTTAATATTCAGTTATTGGATAAATAGGAATTGGAGGACTTTTTTGAAATAATGAAATCGTATTCAATCTGAATAAACTCAACCAATAAGTGTGGCAATTTAATATGCGTATTAAACAGTAAGCGGTGTTTTGGTTAAGTAGCAGAACTGAATATTAATGACTATACATGACTTGGTTGATGGATGGTGACAACTCAGGCGAATGGCTTTAGTTATAAAATTTTTGTTGAAAAGGTGTTTGAACAAAATTGGGTGATATTGATTATTTCGGTTTGCGCGGTCATGGCAGTGAGCGGATTAACAGAATTGCTTCAGCGGCGACAGGATACCATGACATTTGAATAAAAAGACAATTTACAGTGATACTCACTGTAGGGATGCTCAAGTATTCCTACTAGGCTTGTAACGCCTTTTTTTAATGGATATTAATTATTTTAATTCATAATCTGCTATGTATAAACCAAATGCTTTATTTATTTTATTAATAGTATTGCTATCTGTTGGATGTAGAAAAAAGGAGTGGGATGCTTTTTATGGAAGACCCGATCACCTTGCTCCTCCAATTTATCAGGTCTTAGATGAGCGGGGCAACTTCAAAAGTCTACTTGCGCTAATTGATAAGAGTGGATACAAAGAAACCTTGGTGACCGGTGCCGGGTACTGGACTTTTTTTGCGCCCAATGATGCTGCTTTTGCAGATTACTTTAAATCTAACAATCTTTCGGGGATCGCATCTATTGATTCGATTACCGCCAGAGCCATGGTCCAATACATGCTTGTCTATAATAAATTTTCCGAAAGCAGATTGAAAGATTATCAGGCAACAGAAAATAACACGGGCTGGACGCCTGATGAGGCATTCAGAAGGAGGACTGCTTATTATACTGGGTTTTATAAAGATACGTCTACTGAGGGGCCGATAATAGCGATTGCTGCAAACCGTAATAATATTGCAAACTCCCTCACAGGCAATTATATCTCTTCTGATTATAACAACAAGTACCTTACTTACTTTATTGATGGTTTTATGTCATCAGCCGGCCTGACTGCCTGGGATTATAATTACTTCTATCCTGACTCAAAATATACGGGTTTTAACGTGGGGCAGGCGGGCGTGGTATCCCCGGATATTGACGCTGAGAACGGCATGATTCACGAAGTGGATAAAGTTATAATGCCCGCACAAAGTATTGACGAGTATCTGAAAGGGAAACCAGCCTACAGTAGCTTCTGGAAAATCCTGAACCGGTTAAACACGAATAATACGGTCCAATACATCTATAATGCAGATGCAACAGGCAGGTATCAGACAGTTACCAGGAAGTCTGATAAAGTGTATGTAAAAGCATATTCTTCCTTGTTGGCCTATGCACCCAATAATGAAAACTTTTTAAAGATTGGAGATAATGATGGTCAAAAAGATTGCTGGACCATGTTTGCACCCAATAATAAAGCCGTTGACGGTTTTGTTAAAAACACGTTACTGAAATATTATTCATCATTGGACAGCGTACCTATTGATATCATTACTGATTTTTTAAATGCTCAGATGTTTCCAACGGTGGTTTGGCCATCTAAATTTCAATCTACCGTGAACGGGTTTTCTGAACCGGCGCGCTTTGATCCCGCCACTGATGTAATGGACAGGAAAATACTGAGTAATGGCATCTTTTATGGAACCAATAAGGTGGAGGCTGCGGACATTTTCAATACGGTATTCACAGAAGCTTACCTGAACCCGAAGTATACTTATATGACGCGTCTATTTAAAACTTCAGGTTTGAATCTGCTAATTGGGAAATCG
>DATJDF010000680.1:0-8747 GCA_035497555.1 Arachidicoccus sp.
GGGCGTTGAAATAGATACGCCAGACGACTTGGAAAGAGCTAAAAAACTAATGGGTGGTAGTTAATTTCTGGCTTTTATTAAACATAGGAGTAAAATACCCGTCCAAATAGGGCAAGTTGGTATTGAACTTGCTTAAACAAATTGAAGCACTCTAAATTGAAGCATCATGAAAAAGTATATTAAAATAATATTAACAATGCTTTCCGCGGGCATTATCACAATTGGCACTGGCTCAGCTACATATGGCCAATACGATAATGGTTACGACAATGGTTATGATAATGGCAATGACAATAGTTATGACAATAGTTATGACAATGGAGATAATTATGATTATGACAATAACAACTATGATAACCAGGACGACGATTATAATAACCAGGGGGAAGGTCAGATAACCTTTAACGATTTTTATAATAGGTTATCTCCATACGGTCGTTGGGTTTATGATCCTACTTATGGTCGTGTATGGATCGCAAATGAGCGCAATTTCCAACCCTATGCAACAAATGGTTACTGGACTTATACCAGCTATGGTTGGACCTGGGTATCTAATTATGATTGGGGCTGGGCACCATTCCACTATGGCCGTTGGGGACATAGTAACAGAAATGGTTGGTTCTGGGTTCCAGGATATCAATGGGGGCCGGCCTGGGTAGGCTGGGGTTCCGGCGGATCAGATATGTATGGCTGGGCTCCTTTGTCTCCGGGGATGAGTTTTGGTGTTAATTTCTCCATTGGTTCCATCCCGGTAAGCTTCTGGACATTTATGCCAAGAAGATATATGGGGTATCATAATCAGTACAATTATTATGTCAATCGTTCCCGGTATACAACGATTATCCGTAATACAACAATTATTAATAATTATGGTAGGAGTAATAATCAGAGATATGCGATGGGGCCGCAGCGCCGTGATGTAGAAAGAAGTACCGGTAGAGCTGTTCGTGAAGCAAGAGTCGTAAGTAGTCGTACCAGCCGTAATACCGGGCTTAGAAATAATGAATTACATGTTTATCGTCCGGCTGTACGTGGTAGCGCTAATAGAAGTGGTGCGCAAAGAGCGACAACGCCGTCAAGATCTAATGTAAAAAGAAACAATGGCAATGCGCCGTCAAGAGCTAATACGCCACGTGCAAACGCACCTACGCGTAGTCAAATGGATCGTGCACAGCGTGCAACTCCGCAAAGAGGCTCTCAGGAGCGTGCATCGCAGCAACGAGCTTCTCAGCAGAGAGCCTCTCAGGAGCGTGCATCGCAGCAACGAGCTTCTCAGCAGAGAGCTTCTCAGGAGCGTGCATCGCAGCAACGAGCTTCTCAGCAGAGAGCCTCTCAGGAGCGTGCATCGCAGCAAAGAGCTTCTCAGGAGCGTGCGTCGCAGCAACGTGCTTCTCAGCAGAGAGCCTCTCAGCAGCGTGCATCGCAACAAAGGGCTCAGCAACAAAGATCTGCTCCTGCTAAAGTAGAACGTGCACAAAGGACAGAAACACGAAGTGCACCTTCCAGGAGCAATAGTAATTCCAAAGAAAGTCGCGCATCCCGCAGTAGATGATAAGCAAGTGATCTAAATTGCAAAAAATAACGGTTAAAAAGATGGGCGGTACAGTAATGTGCCGCCCATCTTCGTTGAGTGCGTTGTTATTGACATTTAAAAATCAATTAACTGCACGGCTCAGTTGTCGTTTGCCATTAATTGCAAGTAATAAATGGCTTCTGTACATAAGGGAGTGGCCGCCTGAGCTGTTTATTTGCTGCACAGCAGCGGATTGTAATGGGCTTTTCAACGATTCTTGGTGCCAATGCTGATCCCCATTTTGAAAGAATTATGAAATAGTTTTTACCCCTTTAAAATAAATGCCTGATCAGTTAGCATTAGTTAGCTGATCAGGCATCTGGCATATATCAATTTCCTTAATCTTCTTTTTCCGGCCGCATCTGTGGAAAAAGCAGCACATCCTGGATAGAAGACTGATTGGTAAGTGTCATTACCAATCTGTCGATGCCGATTCCGATTCCACTTGTAGGTGGCATTCCGTATTCGAGCGCCCGCAGAAAATCCTGGTCAATGAACATGGCTTCATCATCACCACGTTCCATCAGGCTCGATTGCTGTTCAAAACGCTCACGCTGATCAACAGGGTCATTTAATTCACTGTAGGCATTAGCGATTTCCTTCCCGTTAATCATCAGTTCAAATCGCTCTACCAGGCCTTCCTTTTCCCGGTGTTTTTTGGTAAGCGGCGACATCTCAACAGGGTAGTCAATGATGAAAGTCGGTTGGGTATAGGTATGCTCTGAAGTTTCCCCAAAGAGCTCATCGATTAATTTTCCTTTACCAATATGAGGCGCGACTTCAATGCTCAATTTTTTACACACCGCTCTCAGCCCCTCTTCATCCATCCCGCTGACGTCAATGCCGGTATTTTCTTTAATCGCATCCAAAATTGAGATACGTTTAAAGGGCGCTTTAAAATTGATGATTTTATCACCCAGCGGTACATCGGTAGTGCCGTGCACAGCTAATGCCAGCTTTTCCATCAGCTGTTCCGTAGTTTCCATCATCCAGATATAATCCTTATAGGCAGTATACCATTCCAGTACGGTGAACTCCGGGTTATGCGTCCGGTCCATACCTTCATTGCGAAAATTGCGGCTAAATTCATAAACCCAGTCAAATCCACCTACGATTAACCTTTTCAGGTAAAGCTCGTTGGCGATGCGCAAGTAAAAGGGTACATCCAGGGCGTTGTGGTGTGTGATAAACGGCCTTGCGGCAGCACCGCCCGGGATTGCCTGTAAAACTGGGGTATCCACTTCGATAGCTCCCTGCTCATTCAGGAATTCACGGATGGTATTGATGATTTTTGTTCTTTTGATAAATGTATCTTTCAAATCAGGGTTGATCACTAAGTCTGCATAGCGCTGGCGGTAACGGAATTCCGGATCAGAAACCGCATCAAATACATTGCCTTCCTCGTCGCGTTTAACGACCGGTAGGGGTTTGAGTGATTTAGCCAGTAAGGTCAATTCCTTTGTGTGAATGGAGGTCTCGCCTGTGCGGGTGATAAAGACAAACCCTTTCACGCCCAGAAAATCGCCCAGATCAAGGCCTTTGACCACCAGGTTCCAGAATGTTTTGTCTTCATCCGGGCATAGTTCATCCCGTTTGACATAGAGTTGTATAATTCCTTTGCTGTCCTGTATTTTGATAAAGAATACTTTCCCTTTGTCATTAATACTCATGACCCTGCCTGCCAGACATACGTCGGCAAAAGCATCTTTATTTTCTTCAGTAAACGCAGATTTTATATCTTGCGAATAATGAGACACAGGGTAAAGCGGAGCAGGATAAGCTGCAATACCTGCGGCCTCCAGTGCTTTAAGCTTTTCTCTGCGTATAATTTCTTGTTCTGACAAATTTTGACTCATAGGGCGCAAAGATAATAAGGAATTAGCGATTTTAAGAAGGCTTCTTATTTTTACTACTGGTTTGCAAGTTAGCGAACAGCAGTCAGTAACAGCAAAAGAGTATGGTCCGTAGATTCAGCCCCGTATGCTTAGCGAAAACTACGGGTCGGTATCAAATTCAATAATAAATTGAAAAAGTCAATAGTATGGTACTAGGAAAAGGGATGATTGGCACAGCATTACAAAAGGTGGACCGGCCCGACGTGTTATTTTGCGCCTCAGGGCTTTCCAACAGTATGGGGAGCGATCTGGCGGCGCGACAACGTGAAAGGGGATTACTACAACAGCAGATCAGGCTGCACCCCGCAAAAACGGTGGTATATGTCAGTTCTTATAGTATTAACGATGCAGCTATTGCTTTAAACTCAGATTATCTGCAGCATAAGCGGCAAATGGAAAATCTTGTTAAGGAGACCTCCCGGCAATATTTGATTTTACGAACCTCTAATGTGGTAGGTCGTAGCCGGCAATCCGGCAATCTCATGAATTTTATTTACCGGCATATATGCTCAGGTGAATCTTTTGATGTCTGGACCCAGACCAGCCGTAACCTTATTGATGTAGAAGATTTTGCCGATATGGCAGCAGACTGTTTACAGACAGGCCTTTTAAACCGGATGGTCTACCTTATCCACCCGGAAGACATACTGATTCAGGAGATCGTCCGTTTATTTGAAAAAGCTTTATCACGTAAAGGGCATTACCAGCTGGTCCCTAAAGGCACTTATTACAATGTGGATAAATCCCTTTCAAATACAGTTTTTGAGAAAACAGGCAAGGCGAAAGCGGCCGATGTGTATGTAGCAGATTTAATTCACAAATATTTTACTGATCGGGATGCGGCTGGATCGCTTTAGCCTAGAATTACCCTATAAGGACGCTCAGAACCTTAAATTTGTCATAATAGCATCAAGTTGGGCAACGACCTCATTATTGGGTTTTGGGATGGTATACCCGTATAACAGCATCTTTGAGTCCGGCGTCAATTACAATTTGGCATGCCAGGTGAACATTTGGGTCAAAAATGCCCTCTTTTTCAAGGGTGATCTGCTCATTGCGATCAAAAGAGGTAAGTGGCTTCGTTGCCGCATCTACCACAATAGCGCAGGTGCCGCAACGGCCCATCCCCAGGCATTCCCCAAAATCCTCCAGATAAATCCGGTCATATAGCAACATCATAAGGCTTCTGTACTCCCCGGTAAAAGTTGTCAGCTCATAGGTATCTTCCCCGTCCACAACAGTCAGGGTAATCGGTTCACTGTTCATGCATCATACTTTTAATTAGAAGGAGACAGCATCATAAATAATGGATGAGCAAAGGTACAGCAGAATGGGGAGGAAAAAAAGGAAGCACGGTTTCTGGGGGTAAAGGATGTGCGTAAATAACAATAATACATTAACCTTGCTCTTTTGGAAATTTACTTTTCAAACAGTAATTTTACTATACGAACCAATAGGTGGGTATGAGCCAGGAAACCCAAATATATTTAATCCCGGTATTGAAACTTTAAAAACATTAAAACGATTATTTTATGAAAAACAATGGGAAATTAAAGGCGACAACCGCTGACAAATTAAAGAAGACAAAAGTAGCGACCAGCGTTGAAATTGGCATCAGTCCAGGCAATGCACAAGCAGTTGCAAATAAATTGCAACAGTTACTCGCAGATGAACAGATACTTTATGCAAAGACCAGAAACTATCACTGGAATGTGGAGGGGCCTAATTTTATGGAAATGCATAAGTTTTACGAAGGATTATATGGTGAACTGGAAGAAGTGATTGATCAAGTCGCTGAACGCATCCGTAAAATCGGTCATTATGCTCAGGGCCGATTGCAGGATTTCTTAAAACAAGCCAATTTACTAGAAGGTGAATATACCAATGATCAGAATGAACAATTAAACAACCTGCTCACCGATCACGAAACGGTGATTCGTTACCTGCGCACTTATATCGATGATTTTGACGAAAAATATAAGGATGCAGGCAGTTCAGATTTTGTAACCGGACTTTTAAAACAACATGAACAGTGGGCATGGTTTATCCGTAGTTATGTAAATCGCGGAGCATGATTTAGTTTAAAGCACTGAATTTCTTCGGTCCTATGAAGCACAACAAAAAACCCTTTGAAAATATACTTTCAAAGGGTTTTTGTTGTGCAGGCAATTCAATAAAATTGCCTCCCGAAACGTTTATGGGCAGTTAGCGTTGTGCAGCAGGAGTGTTATATCTTACAAATTCTACGATTTTACATGCTCCTCTAAGCCTTGGAAATCAGGACTGGTATATCTGTATCATTAACAATAACACTGCAGCACTGACTTTTTACGCCAAATAAAATTTTAGATGACCTTCTCTACCTGTACGTAACTCAATTCCACAGGGGTAGAACGGCCAAAAATCTTTACAGTAACCTTCAATTTTTTCTTCTCATCGTTGATCTCTTCAATAACGCCATTAAAGTCGTTAAAAGGTCCTTCAATAATCTTAATAGTCTCACCAACAATGAAGGGTTCATTGATGATTTCACCCTGGTCATTCATCTCATCCACCTTACCCAGCATCTTGTTGACTTCACTGCGACGAAGAGAGATGATATTTCCCTTGCTTCCCTTGCCATCGGTCAGAAAATGCATTATGTTGGTAATACCGCTGATGTGTTGTACAATATCATCAGTCAATTTGCCTTTAGTCACTTCGATCATTACATAGCCAGGATAGTAGTTCTTTTCCCGCATGACTTTCTTCCCCTTCTGGACATACCAGATCTTTTCCATGGGTAAGAAAACCTGTTTTATAATTTCTGACCATTCATTACGAATGATATCCTTGTCGAGGTATTCCTTAATCTTCTTTTCTTTTCCGCTCACTACTCGTAAAACATACCATTTCGTATTCTCTTCCTGAGCTTCTTCTCCCGCAGGACTTGCTGCGTTGACATTTTCTTCTGTTACCATTGGCTTCTACTTAAAGAGTGAATAAATGAACTTTAATACAGAACTGCTTGCCGCATCCATTAGCCACACAATAGCGGTAATGATGACGGTGGAGACCAATACAATAGCAGTGGATTGCTGCAACTCTGACCAGGTCGGCCAGGTCACCTTATGCATTAACTCTTCGTAAGATTCCTTTAAATATGTTGATACTTTACTCATTGTAACTAATAAAATGAATTGCAATAATATGAAAATAATTTGAACCGAAAATAAATATCTCATTTTCAGATCAAATTAAAGTCATTTTTTGCACGGGCACTAGGATTCGAACCCAGATCAAAGGTTTTGGAGACCCGTATGCTACCATTGCACCATGCCCGTAGAAACAATTAGCTAATTAGCAGATGCCAATTAGCTAATTGGATGATATTAAATCGATACTAAAGAACTAGTATGGAATAATGTGTGCTTATTTGATGATTTCAGTCACCTGACCGGCACCCACTGTACGACCACCTTCACGAATAGCGAATTTCAAACCTTTTTCCATCGCGATCGGCATGATCAGTTTAACAGTAATGCTAACATTATCACCAGGCATCACCATTTCTGTACCTTCTGGTAAAGTAACTTCACCAGTTACGTCAGTAGTACGGAAATAGAACTGAGGACGGTATTTAGTAAAGAAAGGAGTATGACGTCCACCTTCTTCTTTGCTCAGTACATAAACTTCGCATTTGAATTCAGTGTGTGGCGTGATGGATTTTGGTTTACAAATTACCATACCACGACGGATATCTTTCTTTTCAATACCACGAAGCAGGATACCGGCATTATCACCAGCACGACCTTCGTCTAACAGTTTTTTGAACATTTCAACACCTGTACAAACAGACTGTAATGGTGTTTCTACCAGACCAACGATTTCAACAGCTTCGCCAACTTTGACGATACCACGTTCGATACGACCAGTAGCAACCGTTCCACGACCAGTGATGGTGAAAACATCTTCTACAGACATCAGGAATGGAAGATCTACCGGACGAGGAGGTAAAGGAATATATTCATCAACTGCATCCATTAATTGCTGGATAGCACCAACCCATTTTTCGTCACGTGCCAATGCACCTGTAGCAGAACCCTGGATAATCGGTGTATTATCACCATCAAATCCATAAGAGCTTAACAGTTCACGGATTTCCATTTCAACCAGGTCTAACAATTCAGGATCGTCAACCAAGTCAACTTTATTCATGAATACTACAATTCTAGGAACACCTACCTGGCGAGCCAGCAAAATGTGTTCTTTTGTTTGAGGCATTGGACCGTCAGTAGAAGCCACAACTAAAATAGCACCATCCATCTGGGCAGCACCAGTAATCATGTTTTTTACATAGTCGGCGTGGCCGGGACAGTCAACGTGTGCGTAGTGGCGAGTTTTTGTCTGGTACTCGACGTGCGCCGTGTTGATGGTGATACCACGTTCCTTTTCTTCAGGAGCGCCATCGATATCAGCATAATTTCTAACTTCAGCAAGGCCTTGATCAGACAAAATTGTCGTGATAGCTGCTGTTAATGTGGTTTTACCGTGGTCAACGTGACCAATGGTACCAATGTTTACGTGGGGTTTCTCCCTCTTAAAGGTCTCTTTTGACATTTTTAAATCGGTTTTTTGTTGTGGTTTTACAATGCAACGGTCCACAGTCGCATGACCACAGACCAGATTTTACTAAAAAATTTTTAAATTTCGTGCAAATGTATATTAATATTCGCTATTAAACATACAATAATAGCATAAAATGTTCTATTCAAATTACGTTAGAGCTGTTGATGAGAATTGAACTCACGACCTCTTCCTTACCAAGGAAGTGCTCTACCCCTGAGCTACAACAGCTTTTTAAATGGAAAGTTATTGAGCCAGAAGGGCCATGATCAGGATGGGAAGCCGTTTTTCGTCTGATCCTGGCTTTTTGAACACTTTCATTTGAGCGGAAGACGAGGGTCGAACTCGCGACCTATAGCTTGGAAGGCTATCGCTCTACCAATTGAGCTACTTCCGCTTATGAATACTGATCTTTAAACATATTGTTCTGTGGGCAGGAGTGGATTCGAACCACTGAAGTCGAAAGACAGCGGATTTACAGTCCGCCCCATTTGGCCGCTCTGGAACCTGCCCGAAAAAATCCTAAATCCCAAAAACGAAATTCTAAATCAGTAATCGTTTAGAATTTAGTGCTTCCAAATTAGAATTCATCCTGAGCCACTTGTCGGAATCGAACCAACGACCTACTGATTACAAATCAGTTGCTCTACCAGCTGAGCTAAAGTGGCGTTTTA
>DATJDF010000681.1:0-8559 GCA_035497555.1 Arachidicoccus sp.
ATAAATCACCTCTAATATAATGAGCTTTTGTATCTTTTTTTTCTTTCTCCATAATTAGAAAATTGGGCAACCATTCAATAATACATCTGAATCAAGTCACAGGTAGATTAACTTCATCAGCTGTTATATTTTTCATCTAAACCAACAGGTAAATTAGCTAAATTATTCTACAGGCAAGGCGTTTGCTGTAGAATGATCTGGGAATCAAATGAAAGCGAATCCAAATTGCTGAACCGGACTGCTCCATCCTCTTTGTCTTCTATAACCGCGCCAAAACCTTCAGTAAGATTCTGCCCCTGCTGCTTGAATGCGACTTGCCTTATCGAAGCCTTACCTTCTGAATTAAAAGTATAGTCGGCCACGAGTAAGTCTCCTTTCCGGATTCCCTCTACAGTTCCTATATTTTGATCTTTTTCATACAATTTATAGATCATGGACCCTTGGAACCTGGCACTATCTGTTGTTTGAATAGTTAAGATAATGGTATCTCTATTTTGCAGATAAGCATAACAATGCTTTTGTCCGCTCTTTGCAGGCAAACTTTCTTTTGATTTTTCGTTGGCCTCTTCCTTTGGGGCGTTTTTACAACCAACGACAAATCCGAGGAGGACTAAAACAATCAGGATAGCTGGGAGCCGGTTTAATTTTAAGTATTGAAGCATAAATACATTTTTAAAAGTTATAAATGTTACTTTAATCGGTAGGAAAATAGGAATAATTTCAATTTGGCGGCCTGCCATAATACCATTTCTGTCAACATCTGAATCCGACCTTAAATGGTTGTCCCGCCCTATATTACTGACAAATATAATCCTTCAGGTTCTTTTTCCCATTAAAAGGTCAATATATTGGTATTTCAGGGCCTTCTAAGGCGCTACTTACACCAGATAATTACTTTTGCCATTTTTTAAACCCACAGATTGTTTAAATTTGCGCAAGAAATCTATTTGTATGTTAGGACTCAAATTATTAACGGATCCAAGATGGGCTGGTATTGCAGAAAACAACCTGTCTGAGATCCTTACAGATCATGCCTGGTGCGAACAAAAGGCGGCTACAAATGCAATCTCGCTTATAGCCAATAATTCTGAACACCCTGAAGTTGTACATGCACTGACTGCGCTTGCCATTGAGGAGATGCATCATTTTAAAATGGTTATTGAAGTCATTAAAGAAAAAGGTTATGTGTTGGGCCGTAGCCGCAAAGACGATTATGTAAACCAATTGATGAAATTCTGCATCAAAGATGGTAGCCGCAATGCTTCATTTATTGACAGATTGCTTTTCTCTGCCATGATAGAGGCGCGGAGTTGCGAACGCTTTCGGGTATTATCTAAAAACATAAAAGACCCGCAACTGGCAAAATTCTACCATGACCTGATGGTTTCAGAAGCGGGACACTATACCCTGTTTCTGAATTTTGCCCGTAAATATACAATAGATGTGGATGTAGAAAAACGTTGGCAGGCCTGGCTTGCCTTTGAGTCTGAACTCATACAGTCCTATGGGAATAAGGAACAGATTCATGGGTAAATACAAAATTACTCATGCAGCCCAAATGATCAAGCCACTGCCAGATTTGAAACCGGCAGTGGCTTGATCGTAATACATTTACTTTTACGAAGCAGTATTGTTTTTTTAAACTGCACCGCCCATTAGTGGGTCAGTCTTTCCAGGACGTCCATCCTCTACCCTACCTGCAAACCTGCATTCAAATCCATTTACTCTGCCATTATCATTTTCACCAACATCAGGTATAACAGACAGATCGTACCAGCCGAAGGATGCCTTTGTACTCCACGGAATTACTTTTCGCCCCCCGGCCTTTATTTGAATGCGTTTAGTGGCTAAACCATAACTATTATCACGTAATTGGATGCCCTGTTGCTCATTTGAACCATTATAAACCTCCAACACGACATTACCGGTGGTGCGGTTTTTAGCCTGCATTTCATAGCGTAGCCTTGCGGTAGGCAGATCACCGTCTTTTCGGCCCCTCCATGACCTGTAAAATCCATTGGGGCCATAGAGTTGAACTGAATAGTCCTGCCCTAGCCAGTGATCCAACTGCCAATTTGCTGTAAGCTGATCTCCTGCTTTGACAGAAAAGTTTCGAACCTCAAATTCCTGACTTGAGCCCTGGGCATAAATAGTAAATGGGGCGCCGGCAGCATCTTGTCTAAATAAATTACTGGCAGCTTCCATCTTTATAACCAGTGCTGATTTCGCCTTATTCAGGCTTAAGTCTGCGTAAAGTTCATAGGGCAATGCCGTTGCGTTTCTTATTCCTGGCTCCTGCTTTGGCATATAGGGAGAATCGTTGGAATTCTTGTTCACCGCTTCGATTTCCAGGGCTGTCATCAAATGAAAGCCATCAGGCAATTGTTTGTCTCTTGCGGCCTGGATACTGCCTAAAAACGGATTACGGTTGATAAAAGGCAATTCTACCGGTTCGCCGTTGAAGGGCCGGAATACAGAATGGAGATTACCGCAAATAGCCCTGCGCCAAGTACCGATATTGTCATTTTTTACAGAACGGCCGGATTTCTTTTCAAGCCAGCTCTCTAATAGTTGCAATACTGATGTGTGATCAAAAACCTGGGAATTGACCCAACCGCCGCGGCTCCAGGGTGACGCGATAATCATAGGTACCCTATACCCTAAACCTACAGGACTTTCTCGCGCATATTTTTCATGCCCTTCGCCCACGCGTAACCTGTCCTGTTCCAAAGTAACATATTCTGTTGCTACGTCAAGCCCTGCAGAGACTTTTCCTGATTTATCGTCATCGGGATTTGGTGCTACAAAGGGAGCAATATGATCATAATACCCATCATTTTCATCATAGGTTAATATAAATATTGTCTTTTTCCAGATTTCCGGATTGCCAGTCAATATATCCATTACCTCGGACACATACCAGGCACCATACCAGGGCGAGCTGGGATGATCGGAAAAAGCCTGAGGTGCGACCATCCAGGACACTGCTGGTAATTCCCCTGAATGAACGTCCTTTCTGAATTGATAAAAAACATCCCCCTTTGGGGCATGCATCTCTTTTTGAATGCCATCTACCTCATATTTGATTTTCTCTATCTGATGATAGTCTGGATCTAAAATATTGGTCGTAAATGCCCTAGTATGAAGCGCCTTTTCTTTTGGGCTGAGTCTATCAAATGCCTCTGGGCCGTATTGAACGAGTGCCTTATTCGTATAAAGCAGTTGCTGCTCCTTTTCCTTTAGTTGCTTTTCGGCTTTTGATTTTTCCCCGCTTTCTAAACGCGCAATGTTGTTTCTTAATTCTTTAATTTCAACAGGCAATTGAATGCTTTGTAACTGGCAATACCTATAATGCGCCTTACTGAACCGGACCCGATGCTGCACAAACCATTCAAGGGGATTGTCGGTGAAATTACTTAACCAGAAATCTTCGTCCCCTTTAAGGCCGGTTGGCAGACTGATTTCATTCTGATAGACCCGCCATGAAATACCTGCTTCTTCAAGACGCTCCGGATAGGTTTCCCAACTGGCTTCACTATTATAATCTACATTCTCGTTATCCACATTGGCCTGGTTATTTTTACCGCCCCGCAACTTACCTGTAAAGAGAAACAACCGGTTAGGCGTCGTCCCTGTCAATGAAGAACAAAAATGCTGATCACATACTGTAAAGGCATCTGCTAAAGCATAATAGAAAGGGATGTCTTCACGAGTATAATACCCTAAGGTTAATGGCAATTCTGCATATTTTTTATAACCCGATCGTTTCGCTTCCAGCCACCGGTCAAATCCACCATTATTACGGGCGTCCGTCTGATTGGTCCAGCTATGGGGCAAATTACCTGTCCACGTGGACCTGGACTTGTGGATATCTAACCGGAAAGGAGCATAGGTCTTTCCATTATCGTCCGTTTGAAGCCAGACTTTATTTTGATCTGGCAGTGTGATGGCCCTGGGATCATTATAGCCTCTGACACCTTGTAAGGTACCGAAAAGATGGTCGAAAGAACGATTTTCCTGCATCAATATCACAACATGCTCCGCATCATAAAAGGTACTGCCAAGTGCCGGATTGATCGCTAAGGCTTTCTTAATCGAAGCTGGCATGGCCGAGAGTAGTCCCAGGCCACCGCCCAACATGCCTGCCTTCTTTATGAAATCTCTTCTTGTTTCCATTTGTAATTATCCTGCCATTTATGGTACCCGGCGGTTCTACACAATAATTAAAACCGCAAGTACCTGGTTAATAAAATAGTACAAAGTAACTCAAAGCAAAGTACAAAAATATCCGCTATCATAGCTATCCATAAAATCATAATTTCCTAGGATTAAAGCCAAAATGCCTATTTGATCAGCCACATTACATTATTCACATTATCATTGCCCCCATATTGCCGCTCAATTGCTGCCGCTACATTTTCAGAATTATGATCCAGTTCATCTTGTGGATAAAGCCATCTCAGCGGGAATTTGGTATTTGGTTGATTTAAATTTGTCGCAGGGTTCAAGATGAATTTTGGATACCCTGTTCGCCTGTTTTCAAACCAGGCAGTATAATCCACATCCTGTAAAAAATTAGCCAAATATTTCTGGGTAATGATCTGTTCTATCTTATGGTCATTATTTCCCGATAATGCCTCCCGGTTAAGATAATCGGTTAAATAGCTATCCGTAATTGGCATGCCATGGGTGTACTTTATGTCTGTCAGGTCTTTTAAGAAATCCATAGACCCTTTAATTCCAGCTTCATAATACCCATTTGCGCTGGCAGCAGGCAACCATCCGCGAACGGCGCCTTCCGCCAAGACGAATTGCAGATCCCAATAATTAAATAACCCGACAGGTTCCGGATTGAACAATTCAACATAACGCTTGTTAACATCACAATAAGCTCCGTCGTCATGTGCAGATTTAACTTCAGCAATTGGATCAGCCGCTTCCACTCCAATATATGCATTATACTCGGAAGGTAATGAACCGGCCTTAATTTTTGATTGCGCTGGTTCAGTATAGTAAAACAAACGCCTATCCCGCATGCTCTTTAAGGGGTCAATCAAATTTGCCGAAACAACCGGGTAAATCACAAAAGAATTGACCTGAACCGGCGTATTTGACCAGGGATAACAATAACCGCCGGAATTTTGGTAGGTAACCGCAAAATTATCCTTGTAATCTCGCATAAGTGGTCTTGTTTCTGCAATCTGCTTAAAAGTTGCGCCAACCTTCAAATCCGGATCGTCGGCTTTTTTTGAGAGTTGCATCAAAACATGCAACTCAAAGCTATTGGTCAGTCTTTGCCATTTATCCACGCTACCCTTAAATATAAAATCACCCTTAAAATCCGCACCTTTAGCAAACATTAGGTTAGCGCTATCAAGCTCTCTTAAAATCCCCTGGAATACTTCTTTCTGTAGATCATATTTGGGCTTTATGATGCCATCCGTTTCTCCTTTTATTGCCTCTGAATAAGGTATATCTCCCAATTGCATTGTCAATTGGAAAAATTGCCATGCACGTATAAAGTGCCCTAGTCCTGCATATGCATTTCTAATGCCGTCCTCTTCTTTATTCGCATATTGCATCATCACCGGCACATTACGTAAAACGGAAAGCCTTCCAAAACCAGCACGACCTATTTTATTAAATTCAAAACCCTCTTGCTTTTCCGTCCAGAGAATGTATTTGCTGAGCATAAAGGTTTGCATAAACCCCTTCGTATCCCCAATATCTGAGGAAGTTATGGAAGTCAGCATATTTGCAGCCAGCCCTTCCGCACTGGTACTGGTCGACTTATCGGGGTTGGTATTAATCTCATCAAAATTTTTGGTACAACTTGCGGCGAACAACAAAATACTACCAAGAATAAATATATAGTGTTTTATGTATTTCATTTTTAGATTTTTGAACATCAAATGATTAATTAATTAAAATCCAAGGCGAATATTGATTCCAATCATCCTTTGAGATGGTGCATTAAGATCCTCGGCATCATTATCAGGATCGGAGTATTTGAAACCCGTAAACAATAACAGGTTCTGGGCTGTAAGGGAGACAGATGCACTCTTCAGTCCGGTCTGTTTGCCGAACCATTTCTCGGTAGGAATGATATACCCCACTGAAACCTCTCTTACTTTGACAAAGGTTTCATTCATATAGCCATGATCACCACCGCCCGATAAAGATTGTTGATAATCCTGATATCCTACCTGCACATCGTTAGGCGCATATTTTCTGGTATCACCGGTGATCTGCCCATATTTGTCATAACTGACTTCGCCAGAAACGACCTTAACGCCTTGACCTACATAATTGGTCAGTCCCTTTACAACCTGATCATAACGCCATTTGGTATCGGTCTCAGGGCTCGCTCCAGTAGAAAACATATCATCCCACACGTCATCATACATTATGCCGCCAATACGGCCATCAATATTAAGTCCTACCTGGAATTTCCCTATTCTTAAATCATTAATAAATCCAAAACTAAAATCCGGTTCTGAATGACCAATCTTGCTATTATAATCACTTTCAACCGGGAATCCTGATTCATGAATAATATTTCCCTGAGGGTCACGCAGCCAATCATTAATCAGATAATCATCTACCCGTTCCCCTACTTTATGCCATAAGTCATCTGTTGTGTAAACCGGATCTAGTTGAACATAATAACGATGTTGAAATGCATAATTGATGGTGGAACGCCATTCGAAATTCCTGTTTTTAATTATGGAACCGTCTATCGTTACTTCAAGACCTCTGCGGGCAATCTTTTCATCTGTATTCACCAGTGTTTTACCAAAGCCGGATGCACCTGAGATCGTCACCGAGGTTTGTGCATCATAATACAATTTACTGAAATAAGCTACATCAAGGTGCATACGATTGCCAAATAAATAGGCCGCTGTTCCAAATTCCCATGTCCTTGTAGCAGAGGGCAGCAAATCTGCTGGTAATAGGTTGCTGGGATAGTCTGAACTTGTCAACCCCCAGGTTGTCGTAATATTATAAAGGCGGTTAGAAGCATATGGCTCCGCCATATTCTTATCTACTGCCCAGGATCCGCGGAGTTTCCACATATCCACAAAATGAGGCATCGGTATAAACTGCGAAAGGATGAGACTCGAAGAAAGGGAAGGGTAAAAGTAAGACCGTTCTGATTCTGGTTGGGTTGAACTCCAATCGTTACGACCAGTAAAATCAATAAATACGGCATCTTTCCAGCCGAAAGACGCTTTTGCATACATGCTATTCACCTGCCTCTTCCAGGTGCCGAAATTATTCTTGATAGAATTTACGCCGACCGCAGTCGATGGAATAGCATTGGCCAGAGAATACCAGCCTGGCACCTGCAAGCCGTTTACTGTCTTTGCACCAAATTCCCGGTCCCTGTAATAATACATACTTCCTCCTGCCAATGCATCTAATGACCAGTCTCCTATTTTCTTCTTGTAAGTCAAAATAATGTCATTATTTAAACTGAAACCCCACATTTCATTCATGCCATACAAACCTTTACCACCCCAGCTCCAACTAAAGGTGCTGCCGCTGCCGCTACTGCCGCCTCTGGTAGAATTGATGCCAGCTGGATTACGAACCGTCTCCTCGTTGCTATAATAATCATAGCCGGAGCGAAACATTAAATTTAAATCTTTTGAGAAATGAAAATTCGCCACAAGACTTGCGTTGAGCTTATTTTGCTCGATGCCGTCAAGCTTTTCATTGGCAATTAGATAAGGATTATCATACCAGGCATCATAGAGCCAATTCTGTTTCTCATGTGGCGTGATCCAATAATCCTTATACTGTCGGATGTCATAATCCGGCCCTGTCCACATGAGTATTTGGTAAAGATAGCCCTGTGGACCATAACCACGGCCCCAGATCTGTGGCGCTGTTTGCCTTGTATAGCCCATATGGCCTTCCAGATCAAATCTATCGCCCACTTTCACCTGACCACTCATCGTATAATTTATTATGTTCAGATGTTCGTTCGGAAATTGCCCCTTATTATAAACATGATTTAATGTCGCTCTAAAATAACCATTATCACCGCTTTTAGTGACACTGATATTATTGTTGGTGATCAGACCTGTTTGCATAAAATTCTGCAGATTTCGTTTGCCGCTGGCAACCAAAGGCAATAATTCTTCCTGTTTGCTTACCGGATTCCATTGCACAGCGGAATCACCTATATCTAATTTTGGCCCCCATACATAATCTGTGGAAATCTGTCCATTCTGCCCATGACCATAGGAAGTCTGAACTTTGGGAATCGCCAGATACCCCATCGTAAACATGGTATTACTATTTAAAGTAACTGAAAGTCCCCCACTTTTAGCGCCTTTTTTTGTGGCGATCATTATGGCGCCGTTAGCACCTCTGGAACCATATAATGCTGCCGCAGTGGATCCTTTCAAAACACTCATTTCTTCGATATCATCAGTTGGAATATCGCGAAGGGTCATATTACCGTATGGCACCCCATCGATAACCAATAGCGGATTTTCACCGCGTAATTGAATATCTGGCCGGGCGTTAAACTCAGTAGAATTATGAATG
>DATJDF010000682.1:0-5056 GCA_035497555.1 Arachidicoccus sp.
TTAGTGCTATTTTTGTTTTATGAAAGCGTATAAACATCTTTTTTTCGACCTCGACCATACCATTTGGGATTTTGAAGCCAATGCAAAAGATGCTCTCCTGGATTCCTTTCTATTCCATGAGCTGGCTATAAGAGATGTCGCACCGTTTGACACCTTTTATGAACGTTACAGCTACCACAATAAACGTCTTTGGGATCGCTATACCAAAGGTTTTATACGCCAGGGGGAGTTAAAATGGAAAAGAATGTTCCTCACGCTACTGGATTTCAAAATTGCCGACGAACCACTGGCACGTCAGCTAAGTCAGGATTTTCTGGAAAGACTTCCCATGCGTAAAAAGGTATTCCCTTACACTTTTGAAATCCTGGAGTACCTCCAGCAGAAAAATTATGCATTGCATTTGATTACAAACGGCTTTAATAAAACCCAGGCCCAGAAACTGGAAAACGCCGGTTTACTTTCCTATTTTGAAGTGATGATCACCTCCGAATCCAGCGGAAGCCTTAAACCGAACCCGGAAATCTTTGCTTATGCCATGGAAGCAACAGGTGCCCGTCCTGCTGAAAGCATTATGATCGGTGATAATCTTATAGCTGATATCCGGGGCGCAGCTGATTTTGGGATGGATACTGTCTTTACCAACCATATTGAGGATACAACCTTACATGAAGCGACTTTTGAAGTGCGGCATCTGAAGGAATTAGAAGCTATATTTTAAATCACATTTAGGGGTAATTAACTCTTGAGAGAAAACGTTTTTGTTGCCGCTTTACGGGCAGGCACCCAGGCAGCCAGGACGGCTACAGCAAATACAGTGAATCCAACCAGCAGAAAATCTACTAAATGCATTCTTACCGGGTAATAATCTACCACAAAGGATCCACCTTCCAATTTCAATAAATGGAATTTTTCCTGTAGGAAACAGATAATAAAAGCAATCAGCATACCTAATAAGCCGCCAATACCCGCCAGGAGAAATCCTTCCCCCAAAAATATGCGTTGTATGACATTATTACTTGCTCCTAGTGCTTTTAGGATGGCTATGTCTTTTCTTTTTTCCAGCACCAACATTGTAAGCGCACCCACCATATTGAAGGCAGCAATGATCAGAATTATAGATAGTATGATGTAGATAATCCACTTTTCCATTTGCATGACCGTGAACAGGCTTTGATTCTGCTGGAACCGGGTTTCTACAAGATAGTCGGATCCGAACGCACGCCGAATTTGCTTTTGCACCTGGAAGAGATCAGCACCGGGTTTTATCCGGATGGCTATTTCTGTATAATAATCAGATGGCAGTTCGATCATATACCGCAGAAAGTCCAGGTTGGTAAAAGCGAATTTATTGTCAAATCCTTCCTGTATTCTGAAGATGCCGACTTCTTTGATTTCATAAGAGTTCATTGCCGTCTGCAGACTGGCTTTGCTGCTGCTGTTCCGGTTAGGCAGGAAAGCCACCAATGGTACGTCTGAATTGGCATCAGCACCAATACTGTTGGCAATGCCGCCACCCAGCACGAGTAAAGGTGCGTTCTGTGTCCCGAGCGCATAATGTCCATTTTCGACGATATGGCTGGCCAGGTTTACCACATGGGTATAATTGCTATCCACACCCTTCAGCACAGCGATGGATTGGTAATCACTATTGACCAGTAATGCCTTTTCACCGATCACCATACTGAATACCCGAATATCTTTAATCTGATGCAGTTTTTTTATCTGATCAGGTTTTAGCATCATATACTTGCCAGTCCTGGCCGTGACACGAAGGTCAGGATAGAAATCGCCATACATAGATTTGACAAGTCCTTCAAAACCATTGAATACACTGAGCACAATAATGAGTGCTGCAGTTCCCACGGCGATCGCTACCACGCTGATCCAGCTGATGATATTGATGGCATTCGTAGATTTTTTAGACTTGAAGTATCGCCAGGCGAAGAGAAAATTCATAAAAAGCTTGGGAAATGATGGGGGTGGGCCATATTGGAACTTGTTTGTATGGAAAACGCCCGGAAGGTATAAATATTACACTAATTTGTTATTTTTTATTCGAGCTTTCATTGATTTTCTGTAGTAATTCTTCCATATGGAATACCTGATCCAGGGTGTCATCCAAATAATAGTTGATAATCGGGATCCGCCTTAATTGTTTCCCAAGCTTGCGGGAAAGCTCTTTTTTAATTTCCCAGGCTTTCTGATCTATATGCTTCAATGCAGCTTCACTGTCCGCCACCTGAAAAAAGCTAAGATAAATACGCGCCTCGAGTAAGTCTGGGGTCACTTTAACATCTGCAATGGAAACCATTCCGCCACCTAACATATTCAATCCCAAATGTCTGAATATTACATTCATTTCTTCTTTGATCACTCCTGCTACCTGCCGCTGTCTTTTTCCCTCTTCCATAATCTTCCTTGTATTTATTGGATGTAAAAATAGTTACTTTTGCACTCTATTGACCTTGAAACAATGAAGAAATTTAAAAGAATATTCAAATACTTAGGCTTTTACAAGGCAAAATTGATGGCTTATGGCTTGTTTACGATCCTGGGAACCCTTTTTGGCATATTTTCTCTGGGCATGCTGGCACCTTTTATCTCCCTGATTGTCACGGATGGGGACGATAAAACGGGTGCCCTGATAAAATCCAAAGCTGTTGGCGCCTCCGTCTCTGACATATTAAATGAACTCATGGTGGATCATGGCAAAATTTACACCTTGGGTGTGGTCTGTATATTAATCATCATCCTGACGATCCTCAAAAATATCTGTATTTATTCCTCTAATTTGCTGTCTGCCCCTATCCGCAGTTCAATTATCCGGCATTTACGCAGTGATTTATACCATAAGGCACTGATGTTGCCGATTGGCTTTTTTACGGAACAGAAAAAAGGGGATGTTATCTCCCGGATGACAAATGATGTGGGCGAAGTAGATAGTTCAATTGTGGGCACTTTAGAGGGCCTGATTAAGGATCCACTCACCATTATTGGTTATTTGGTGGCGATGATATTAATCAGCCCGGTATTATCTGTTGGGCTTCTGATCTTACTTCCCTTAACCGCATTTATTATTGGAAGGGTGAGCCGGTTATTGAAAAAGCAATCTAAAGAAATGTCAGAACAACTGAGTCTGGCTTTATCTATCCTGGATGAGACACTCACTGGTATTAGGGTGGTAAAAGCCTTTTTAGCGGAGAAGTTGCTGGGCCGTAGATTTGAAACGATTAATGACCGGATGTTTGTTGTACGTAATAAAATGGCCAGAAGGCGAGACCTGGCGTCTCCGATGACAGAAGTACTTGGAGTCATTGTACTTGCGGCTATTTTGTTTTTTGGTGGCTTACTGGCTATAGAGTATAAAACACTTTCTGGTGGTGATTTACTTGCATATATAGCGATGTTCGCCATTATCATTAACCCGGCCAAAAGTCTTTCCACTTCCTTTTTCAATATGCAAAGAGGCGGCGCTGCCCTTGACCGGATTGAGGAACTATTGCAGACGCCACTGGTGATCGAAGATAATGGTACCAGACAATTAAACTTCCAGCACCAGATTGAATTTAGAAATGTGAGTTTTGGCTATGGCCCGGATAATACCATTTTGAATAAAATCAACCTGGTTATTCCGAAAGGCAAAACAGTGGCACTGGTAGGTAGCAGTGGCGCAGGTAAGAGCACACTTGCAGACTTAGTACCAAGGTTCCATGACGTTTCTTCAGGGGAGCTTCTAATAGACGGAATAAACATTAAGGATTATTCTTTGCGGTCTTTACGCCAGCATATAAGTATTGTGACCCAGGAGCCCATTTTATTTAATGATAGTATCGCTAATAACATTGCCCTTGGTATGGAGGAGGCAACTCCAGATGAAATTGAAGAAGCAGCAAGAATTGCAAATGCTTACAATTTTGTCCAAAACAAGGAGGGAGGTTTTAATACGAATATTGGCGACAGAGGAAACAAACTAAGTGGTGGGGAAAAACAACGGGTAACGATCGCAAGAGCAGTCGTCAAAAACCCACCTATCTTAATCCTGGATGAAGCGACCTCCTCCTTAGATACAGAGAGTGAAAGATTAGTACAGGATGCGATTAATAAAATGATGCATAACCGTACTTCCCTGGTGATTGCACATCGTCTGAGTACCATCCGTGGTGCAGATGAAATCATTGTATTGCAAAATGGGGCGATTACTGAACGTGGGAACCATGCTGATCTCATGCAAATTGAAGACGGAGTCTACCGTCGGCTGGTAAATATCCAGGCGCTAAAATAATGGTGCGATCCAAGACTAGTTTTAGGCTGATTTAGAATTTCTAGTCTATATCAATTTAGATGGTTTCTCTATCCTGCTGAACGCATGTATACCAAAATTTTACATTTATTCGCCATAAAACGTTATTTTATGACGAAGCAACTGACATTAAAAAACAATCATGTCGAAAATGGCAACCATTTTCACCCCTTAAGCCATTTCCTACCGCCAATTTTCAATGGGATAATCAATAACAGCTATCTTTACATAAATCTCGTTTTTCCCCGGGCGAATCGAACTTACGTCACAATAATAGCTAAAAATGTGACAAATCATCCAGCCTATTCGCAGCTAGTATTCCTGATCAATTCTATACCCCCTCTCCTTTCCACTCAACAAAAAACCACCCCCATAATGGAAGTGGTTATATAATAAATTCTTTTTTGATATCTGATTAGCGGTCGATCTTAGTTCTGTTGGCAGGAAGTGCTACACTACTTGCTGATCTTGTATCCAAAAGGTCATTAAAACATTCCTGTAATATCTGATCCTTATTTTTTACAAATTGATCTGTTTTGCCGTCTGGTAAATGCAGGTCATAAAACTGACCATCAGATAAAGCTTTGTCAAAGTTCGGGTTGATCTTTTCAAATTCAGCTGGTTGTATATTCAAGACCTTACAAATAGCATCTTTTTTATAGATCCCCCGGATACGGACCACATTTGCACCACCGATTAATTCGACAACATCATTGCCGCCTTCGTTAGAGGCCAGTTCTTTTTTAAGCTCTTTTG
>DATJDF010000683.1:0-15722 GCA_035497555.1 Arachidicoccus sp.
ATAAGTGTTGGCATCTGTTTTAAAACCCCACTTCCCTTCAAATCTCCCAAATCGTATCATGTCATTGCGGTGCCAGCTCTCCCATGCAAATTCTCTACATCTTTCTTCGTAAATAGAATCAAGATTCACTGTCGTCCATGCCGGGGAAGTACTCCGCTGTGCTCTGAGTTCACCCACCAGTCCCAAAGCCGTCTGACCATTCGTGGCTGTAGCACCCCTAAGTATCGCCTCGGCTTTCATGAGTAATATATCAGCATACCTGAACATAGGCAGATCGTTATTCTGATTACGGCTGGTCGCAGTAGCATCAGGATAAAATTTAATATTACGGTAACCCATATTCCAGCCCAGTTCATCATTGCCACAATCAAACTGAGATGCATTATACCGTAAGTTAATATCCGGAGTAAGATTCACCTGGTAAACGTATTTCCCGCTTGGATCGCTCCCGGAATACTTGAAATCATAACCGATATTAGTAGTCGTTACGGTAACGGGGGTCACTCCGTCACTCATATATTGCAGCCCTGTCAGCCACTGGTCATTACGAATATCCTTCGGATCGTTAAAATGCGCATAGTATTCAGGTAAGGTACTTCTCGGCGCACTGGGTGTAAATGGAATCCCAAATTTATCTTTCTCTGATCTGGGCACATCATAGCGTGCGAAATACATAAATCCGTTCAATCCGTAAGCTGTCGTATAGTTGGGAGAATACGGAATGGCGAATATAAATTCTTTATTATCCGGCCCGTTGTCCGGATAAAACATTTTTAGGTAATTATTTCTGGGTGTTACAGTGTATTTCCCAGACTGAATCACCTCATCACAGGCAGCTACACAGTCCGCCAGCCGGGCAGTTCCGGTATAAACTTCTGCATTCAGGTACATTTTTGCCAGTAGGGCATAAGCCGTATATTTATTTGCCCGGCCATAGGTGGCTACACCTGTCTGACTGCTCAGGTAAGGAATACAGGATTTTACATCCTTTTCAATAAAATCAAAGACTTCTTTTCTAGGCACGTTGGCATGCTGTCCAAAATCTCCATATACCGTGTCCAGTGGGGCACTGCCATACAGATCCATCATCATAAAATACCCAATAGCCCTGACCATTTTTAATTCTGCGAGTGCACTGGCTTTCGCCGCTCCTTCCGGCATGGTTGTTTTCAGTATCGACAAAACCTGATTGGAAGCCCCAATCACTTTTTCTATATATACATAACAGGAATTTGTCCAGTTATGATCCTTTGTCCAACTATGATAATGCAGCATACTGTAATTCTGGTTATCATACCAGTTACCGCCCCGGGCAGGCAAAATAGATTCATCTGTGCTGGCTGACTGCAAAAACCAGTAATCCAGCGCATAACTCCCTCTTAGGGCCACATACGCAGGTCCGGCTGTTTCAATAAACTGTAAGGAATCCTGTGGAAAGACATCCGTGGTCAGCTCCGTTGAGACGGGGACATCAATTTTATGACAGGCTTCCATAAATCCTGTTATCAACAGGACCAAAAGGATAATGAGTGTGCGAATATTTTTCATCTTATACTATTTTTACTTGGTTTAAATCAGAAACTAACATTTACACCCAGTAACATTGTCCGGGTTTTGGGATAGAAATTATCAGAATCCACGCCCGGAGCATTACCCCCCTGGTTAATTTCCGGGTCAATCCCTTTATACTTGGTAATAACGAACAGATTATTCACGGAGAAGTAGACCCGGATATTATCAAGACCGTCTGCAATATGTTTAAAATTATACCCAATCGTTGCATTGTCCAGACGTATATAACTCCCGTCTTCCACAAACCTCGAAGAGTATCTATAGGCATTGATATCATTTACGGATTCATCACTCACCTCCTTTAGAATATTGGTGTATTGTGCTGTACCGGGTCTGAACAGATCAGCACGGGTAACATTAAAAATCTTACCGCCGAAAGCCCCTCTTAGAAATACATTCAAATCAAAATTTTTGTATCTAAAAGTATTTGTCCAGCCTGCAATCAATTTAGGTTGTGGTGACCCCGCATAATGATAATCTACGCCTATTGCGGGGGTGGTTGTAAGTGTGCCGTCTGCTGCCACGTACTGGGAAACTCCATCTGCATTTTTCCCGGCATACTTCAGGGTAAAGAATTCTCCTAACGGCTTTCCGGCCTTTAGAATCTGCAAAGTGCTGCCGGTCTGGCCACCGCCGTCCGGTTGAGTCATCCGAATGGAATCTCCACCGTTAAAAAGCGGATTGCTAAGGCTGGTGATTTCATTTTTGTTATGGGCCAGGCTCAAGCCAGAGGTCCACGTAAAATTGCCTCTTTGAACCG
This sequence comes from Arachidicoccus sp., assembly GCA_035497555.1. Taxonomy (GTDB): domain Bacteria; phylum Bacteroidota; class Bacteroidia; order Chitinophagales; family Chitinophagaceae; genus Arachidicoccus. The sequence goes on from DATJDF010000683.1 coordinate 2,333, forward strand.
GAGTAGCACTCAAACTGAGTTCTATCCCTTTGTTGTTCATACTGCCGCCATTGGCTGTAATGGTCCCAATTGGAATCAAAATGGGATCCACGGCATATGAATAAATCATTCCGGTCGTGTTTTTATCATACACATCAATACTACCTGTCAACTTACCCCGGAGGATGGAGAAATCCAGACCAAAGTTCGTTGTGGCTGTTTTCTCCCATTGCAAATCGTCGTTAGCTGCCTGTGTGGGACCATAAGAAGCCATATTGGAGCCCTGATAATAATAGGAGCCTAAATTGCCTGATATAAATTGTGCAGTATAGGCATTAAACCCTGTAGCATTACCCGTAACACCGTAGCTTGCCCGGAGTTTTAATTCACTGAAGAGATGCTGGCCCTGCATAAAGGGTTCCTGGGAAATCCGCCAGGCGGCCCCCACTGATGGAAAATATCCCCACTGATGATTGCTGCCAAAAACAGAGCTGCCATCCCGGCGAATAGAACCCTGTAATAGATATTTATCCTTATAATTATAATTCAGACGGCCAAAATCAGATATGAACCTGGTTTTATTATAGATACCATCTGGCCCGAAGTTGACCGTATAACCTGCAACAGCTGTATAATTGCTTAATGCAAAATTGTAATAGCCGATATTATCCACGGCCAGGTTGGTCGTAGTTGCCTGAAATCCATCACCGGAGCTATTTTCCTGCCAGGAGTAGCCTAATACCACATTTAGGGAATGGTCGCCAAACTTCTTGTTCCAGGTAATATAATTTTCAATGGTAGTATTGGTATTTTCATAGCTGCTTCTAAGTGCAGAACCATTCTCTCCAAAATTAATGATGCTCCTTGTTGCCGGCGACTCCGGGTTGGTATAAAAATTATAGCTATTGTACTGTTCATAATAACTATCATAAAATTCTCCATGCATATAGGCTAGCTTCTGATAGGCTACATTCAGGTCATAGGTTAACCCAAAAGGCAAAGTGACATGTGTCGTAAAATTACCCACCAGGTTATTGAATTTTGTATCATCCTTGGCATGGTCGATAATGGCAACTGGGTTAAAGTAGCCGGTATTCGTAAAATTTTCAAAATAACTGCCATCCGTATTAAATACGGGCGAAACAGGTAAATGACTGGCCATCTGCTGGAATACAACATTTCTGTTCGGTACATTCTGGGCTTTACTATTTGAATTGGTGACGGACAGTCCAAATTTTACTTTGTCATGGAAAGCGCGCTGTTCTACTGCCAACCGGGCGATGAGCCTGGAGAGTCCGCTGGATTTTATAATCCCTTCTTTATCTGTGTAATTTACGCTGGCAATATAATTTCCATGCTCTGAGCCTCCACTAAAAGAAAGATGGTGATTGTGGGAAATTGCCTGATCTCTTTGAACTTCGCTTTGCCAATCTGTATTGGCCCCTAAATCGTCATTTGGCGAGAGGGCAAGGCTATTTTTATCTAAGAATGCCTTTAATTCGGAAGCGTTCATCATGTCTAACCTATTGGAGACTTTTTCAAGGCCTACGTAACCTGAATAATCCACCTTTGACTCACCTGATTTGCCCCGCTTTGTCGTAACCATTATAAGGCCATTCGCCGCTTTATTGCCATAGATAGCCGTTGCAGCCGCATCTTTCAGCACATCTATGGATGCAATATCGTCAGGTGCTATTAAGGAGATATCCGCACCAGGCACACCATCGATAACGTAATAGGGTGATTGCGAACTATTAATCGTAGAAGCACCGCGCATAATGACTGCCGCCGGCCGGTTTGGGTCACCGCTGGCAGAAATATTTAAACCTGGGACTTTGCCCTGTAATAGCTGGCCTACATCTGTAATGGCACCCTTATTCAGATCCTCCGCCTTTACAGAAGAGATAGAACTTGACAGATCCTTCCTTGAACTTTTTCCATACCCAACGACTACGACATCACCCAGGTTTGAACTTCTTGATCGAAGAAGGACCTGATAAGCTTTTTGACCTGTCACTGCGATTTCCATCGTATCTACTGCAACGCCGTAAAATAGCAGGAAATCTCCAGATTTTGCTGCAATACTAAAGCGGCCGTCTGCTGATGTAACCGTATAAACCTTAGCATCTTTTACCTGCACTGTAATACCTTCAGCGGGCCCGCCATTATCCAAGGAGACCTGGCCTGTGACCGCCTGAACACTCTGTGCACTAGTCAAATTACTACTTATCAGGCATGCAGTTAAAAGCAAGCAGGATAAATATACCATCCTTCGGGATAAGTAACGAAGAAGTATTCTCATCATTTTTAGTTTTTAAATTATTGGGCAAATTTGCGGTTCAGAAAACAAAATAAATTGGAGGACAGTGAGCAAAGGCTCTTGGGGAATGTCAAATATCTGATAATCAATTACTGCTGTTCCCAATAAGCACCCCACTTATATCATTACTCCATAAACAGTGGATTGACGTCACATCACCGGGGTTGCATCCTTACGCATACCCTGCCTTTGCAGGACAGAGGACGGATTTTCTGCCTGCAGTTATGTGACTGTCACGATTCGTATACACTTGAAAGTAATTATGTTCTATTGCTCAACTTTCATGAGGCCTTAGGCAAATTGATTATCATCTGAAGCTTTTGTTAGATCTTTTACTCCTTACCAGAATACGGAAGTAAGAACGTTTTAACTAATGCAATTCAACACAGCTAATTTAGGGTCTTAAATTGTCAAAATTACACATCAACTGAGATAAATTTACTTAAACGTTTGAGGGAAAGAAGTATATTTTTACGTAATTTGAACTTCTAAAAGTAAAATTATGGGCAACGTCACCATTAAATTTCTGGCCAAAGAACTAAACCTCTCCATTGCCGCAATTTCAAAGGCGCTCAGGGACAGCCACGAAATTAGCCCTGCCACTAAAAAGCGGGTTCAGGACCTGGCCAAACAATTAAATTATGTACCCAACCCGTATGCAAGCAGTCTAAGGCACCGGAAAAGCAAAACGATCGCCGTTGTATTGCCAGAGGTAGCCGATAGTTTTTTCTCAGAAGCAATCAATGGCATTGAAGCTGTGGCCATTAAAAAAGACTACCATGTTCTACTCTATCTGACGCATGAAAGTATTGCAAGGGAAGAGGCAATTTTAAAAGATTTTCAGAGCGGAAGGGTGGACGGGATTTTGATGTCAATTAGTGCAGAAACTAATTGTTACCAGCATATCCATTCCTTATTCAGTAAAGACATGCCCATCGTCTTTTTTGACCGGATCTGTAATGAAATAAAGACCACAAAAGTAATCACAGACGATTTTGATTGTGGATATAATGCGGCGGCACATCTTATTAAAACAGGATGTCAAAAGATTAATTTTCTGTCCATTTCAGAAAGTCTTGGAATAACGACTATGCGAAAAATGGGATGTATGAAAGCCTGCCAGGATTTTAATATGGAAAATGCATTTCAGAGTCTCTTACTTTCAAATAAGGAAACTGAATCCAATTATTCAATGATTAAATCCCTTCTTAAGAAAAAATCGAGACCCGACGGTATCATCGCTTCTGTAGAAAAGCTTTCTTTAGATGTATATTTTGCTTGTCGAGAACTTGGGCTCAGTATACCTGATGACCTACAGCTAATCGGATTTTCCAACCTTTCCTCAGTGAGTCTGTTAGCTCCTGCTTTGACAACTATTACACAACCCGCCTTTGAGATCGGCGAAACAGCCGCCTCGACATTGATTAAAGCCATCGAAAAGAAAAGCTTCGTGCTGGTGGATGAGCACATTACAATTCCTTCTAAATTTATTATACGCGGTTCCACTAAAAGTATAGTTCAGGAAAAAAGCCCGGATTAAGCATATAAAGCAGAAATTAATTTGCAATTAATCTCCAATTTCAATGCGGTCCCCCGCGCTTCCTGGTGCCGAAATAACAATAAAAGTCAGTGGCTCTTTTGTATTATTAATGATTTTATGTGGGAGGCCGGCCCTAATGCTTAGTCCTTCTCTGGATTTTATATGAACCGTTTTGCCGTCAAGTATAAAAGTTGCCTGTCCTTCCAATATATAAAAGAACTGTTCCATTCCTTCGTGTAAATGAAGACTTTCAGAAGTGTCCGGTGGCATCATTTCTTCCTTTATAATGACATTCTCGGATTGTTGCAAGAGCCACGCCTTGCAGGCGTCTCCCCATGTATAGGCAGCCGTATATTCCTTCCCCGCAATTTTGTTATCCTTTTCCATGTGCTGAATATTTACATAAAAATACAGCGATCTTGCAAAATGCAAACTTCTGGCACTGGCATTTTGTAAAAATCTGTGTCGTATTAATAATTTCAAATACACATTAGTATTTCTTGGAATCCATAGCAGCACGGTCCCGGCCCTGATCTGGGTAACGGCACTACAGTATCCCATAAATTAAAAGATCCAAATGCCTTAACCAGCACTGGATCTTTTTTGACATATTTTGGACCCTATTAATGCAACTCCGTAATACTGGCCTAATCTGAGTATTGTCGGGTAATTAAGCGGCATCGAACTTCGATTTCGTCCATCTGGATAGTCGCATTATGTAGGATTTAATCTTCGCGAACCAGTCAGGTCATGCTAACCTTCAAAAGCAATGACGCTAATTTCTACATTTACATTTTTGGGTAAGGTCTTGACAGCGACACATTCTCTCGCGGGCTCGTTAACTTTAAAATACGTGCCATAGATCTCATTGACTTGGCCGAATAACCCCATATCACTTAGGAAAACACTTGCTTTCACAACATTTTCAAAGCCCATTCCAGCTTCTTTTAATACGGCTTCCAGGTTTTTGAATACCAGATGTGTTTCTCCGGCCAGATCGCCTTTATATAGTTCATTGTTCGAAGGGTCAATGGCTATCTGACCGCTTACAAATAAAAAATTACCCGCTTTTATGGCCTGATTATAAGGACCCACCGGAGCAGGTGCGGCATTGGTATTGATAATTTGTTTTGACATCGTCATTATATTTTGAAGAGGCAAGTTAGCCCATTTGCAACAAAAAACCCAACCGGTGACCGGTTGGGTTTCAATATTTTTATTTGATTTGCTTAATCAGAACAGCCATTTCCTAGCCGTTATTGTTATCATCTTTGTCTGTAGGACTAAGGGAAGTTGTAGCATTTGCATCTAAAGGAGATAATAATTGTTTGAATTTATTCTCTTTCTTTAATGCTGGCCACTGAAACGCTGCATTTAGGATTCTTGAGGAGACCTGATACCGGTTGTCCGGAGCCCATATAAATACACAACTGCCGTCCTTTATCTTATTAATAATAGCGAACTGCTGACCATAGGGGACTGCAGGGCATCCGTAGCTTCTTCCGGTCTCATTTTCATCTGCGCGGCGTTCGTTGACATAATGACTGCCGTGCATCACAATTGATCTTTCATATACATTGTCATTAATGCCTGGTTCTACGCCTTTTAAATGTAAGCTGAACCCTGAACCGCCACGGTAAGTTTTACCGGTAATGATAAATCCTAATGAACTTTTATGAGAATCGACCACATTCGAAAAATCGGTTGCATATTCTCCACCAGAGCGTTTGCCATGTGAAACATAAGTATTGAATAGTACTTTGCCTGATTTCATATCAATCACATACAATCTTTTCTTCGAACTGCTTTGGCTATAATCTATAATGGTTAACAAATTCGATTTATCCAACATGTTTTTACTTTCCAAATATTCAAATCCTTTAAATGCCTTAAAGAAGACATCTTTGTTGAGACCGTATTTATTAAGTTCGATCCGGTTATAGACCGAATCCACATATTTGTACGCCACAGTCTGACCTACGGGCTTATTTGGCAAAAGCGAAGGAAAATCTTTATCGACCGGATGCAAATTAATCGCGCTTGAAATATTTGTCATTGGCGTGGTAAAAGCACACATTACCAGACTAACGGCACTTAGGAATAAGAATTTTTTCACTATTTCTAAACTGTTTTAAATTAATTCCCACTACGCAAAATGATGAACGGGAAACCTGAATAAAAAGGGATATCAAAAACTGATCATCCTGAAAAACCGCCCAAACGAAGGTTTGGTAGCTATTTTATAATGTAATTTTCGGAAAAATATTGCTTCTGTCCAAAAAAAATTATTGATTTATTTCAATAATTGAAGCAAATTTAGCCTTTTTAGACTATCATAAGGACCAACAGTTCAAAAAATTTCCCTTGGTTTTTGTTAAAAAAAATTTTAAAACTGGTATTTGTTTTTTAACTCAAGGCAAACACGATTGACCGTTGAACCTACTGAAGTATATCGAAAATCAGGCAAAGCCTTATGGAGTTTTTCACTATCGTATTTGGTAATAGCCAATGCAGTACGTGCAGTATTTTTATTTAATATAGAAGGCCTCCCCGTTAATTTTCCTTTTATATATTTATATCTCCATACAAATTCTGCAAGAAATTTTGTAACCTTTTTATGTGGCGGCTTTTTCCCAAATGCATTTGCAATCTGAGTAAACAATTGATTATAAGAACAATTAATGCCATTGACAATATACCGCTCCGCATTTAATTCACTATTCATAAGTTGCACCGCAATCCGGGCTACATCTGCAATATCTACAAATCCGTGAACACCTTCAGTATACCATGGAAACTCATCGTAAACAGATTTGAAAATAGCAGTAGATCCTTCTTCCCAACTTCCTGCGCCTAATATAATGGATGGATTAATAATTATCGCAGGCAGCCCTTCACATATGCCGCGCCAGACTTCCATCTCAGCTAAATGTTTGGATTTGCCATAATCTGAAGCACCTTCTTCATTCCAGTCCAGTGCCTCATTAATAATTTTATCTTTCCCTTTGGCTTCACCAATTGCTGCAACAGAACTCACATGCAATAATTTTTTCACCCCATTTAATATGCAGGCGTTAATCAGATTTGCAGTTCCTTCAAAATTAATTTTATAAAGTTCCCTGCGCCGGCTGGGATCAAAAGAGACCAATCCTGCACAGTGATATACTTTATCCACTCCTTTAAGCAGTGCTTCTAATTGTACTACATCCAATAAATCACAGCTAACCCACTCCACTGAGGCATCTGCCTTTAATGGTATATTTCGCGCTAATCCAATGACTTTTACACCCGTTGCCTGGACCGCTCTAACGATCTGTGCACCTACCAGTCCTGTCGCGCCAGTGATTAAAATGGTTTCCTTTTCGTTCAATTCCACAATTTTCCTGCTAAAGTTTGCACAAATTAAAGCCTTTCAAACTGCAAATCTCCATAAATTTAGGGTAAAATTGCCTAGGATCATTATTTTTACAATATGCAGCAGTTGTCCTTATTTGATTTTGGTGAAGAACCACCAAAGCCCGAGAAGAAAAAAAAAGCACCAATTAAAGGAGAAAACCCCAGGGTTGAACCTTCCGAAAATGGAGATGCCTTTGGCATCCCTAAACCGCCGGATTCCGTAATTTCTGATTCCGGAGTAGATCCCAATAGTGCTGCAAATCTGGAAATTAATGACAATAATGAATCCAGTGCACCTATCCCCCCGGCGGTTGATGATATAATTGACAACGCCCAACCTGACCTGAATGAATATCCTATGCAGCAACAGGAGCAACTTGGTGATATTCAGGAAGATCAGCCGGAGTTGGCTGATGACTATACGGATGACCAACTGGACACCTCCTTTGCCCCTGAATCTGAGGATAACGAAAACGAAATAACTGCAAACATAGCTGAGCCTTCTGTCAGTCACTCAGAAGTGGTACCTGAACCAGTTCAACAATCTGCTACACCAGATCATACGGCTCAAAAAGCGGATGCAACTCAGGAAGCAGCAACTGTACCAACTTCCAGCATTGGGCATGATCAAGAGAAGGAAAAAGGGAAAGACGATGATATCGTTTTTTCAAATGAGAAAATTGTCGTTAAATACAAACTTAAAGGGGATAATGTACCCAATTTAGAAAATAAAGATGCAGAAATAACTGAATCAGACAATTCGCAGAAGCAAGCTCAAGCTACTGAAAATACGGAGCAGCCTGAGCTGTCTTCCGCACAGCAGGTTGAAGAAACCGAATCGCAACAGCCAACTTCCTCAATTATACAGACTCCTATATCAGAGGAGGAACAGGAAGACGGTATTAGAACCCTAGACACGTCTTTTCCTCCTGCGGAGCCGAATGAAAATGAAAAAGCTGTAAATGGCGCATCCGGGGACCTTGCAAATCAGGAGCCTGACATTACCCTTAACGAAACGCAGGCCCAAAAAGGCGAGGAAGCAGAATCGGTACCAAATCCTGTACGGCGAACGACCAGCGAAGAACCCGTACAAGAAGTTGCCCCAAATGCAACAACTTACGATTCCAACGTAGATCATGCCGAACTCTCAGCTCGATTAGCGGCAACAGAGATCGAAAATAAGGCTGAAATCGAATCTGACAGCCCTACACAAAAGGAAATTCAAGCACAAGAGGAAGTCCCTGCAACAGGACCTATCGAACCCAATGATAAAGAAGATCAGGATCCAATTCCAGATCTGGATCTGGCCGGTGAAAGCACACCCTCTTTCGATGTGCCTAAGGTGGCTGAGGAAGCCACTGAGCAAAAGGATGCAAATCCTGGTGTCTCTTTAAAAAATGGACCATTATTACCACCTGGAAATATATATGCCGGATCTATTTCTATTGTTGAGGCCGATATTCAACCAATCCCCATTAAACAGCAAATTGGGACTGAGATTCCTAAATCAACGCAACTTGATGAAAATATTAATGCGGAAAAGAAGGTTGAACCGGAAACCAGCTCAATATCACCCGCAAAAGCTAAAAGCGAGGACTATACTCCACCGATCCGAAAAAGAGGCCGAAAGTCCTTTAAGGAGATAGATGCTGAGGTAGATTTGATTGATGTGCCATCTGACGAAGAATTATATAAAAAGCAATACTATCCAATAAGTGTAGTAGCCAAATGGTTTAGGGTGAATAACTCACTTCTAAGGTTCTGGGAAAACGAATTTAAGATCCTCAAACCAAAGAAAAACAAGAAAGGTGACCGCTTTTTCAGACCGGAGGACGTTAAAAACCTCCAATTGATCTATTATCTGCTAAGACAGAAGAAACTGACCATAAATGGTGCTATCAAACACCTCAAGGCGAATAAGGAACACACCGAGGTTAATTTACAGCTAATACAAACGCTCAATGAATTTAAGGGTTTTCTATTAGAATTGAAATTAGCGGCCGAAAAATAAAATCTGAAATATTTCTTCAAGAATTTTGTTTTTAAGAATTTCCCTTTTACATTTGCACTCCTTTACGGATGGTGCGGTAGCTCAGTCGGTAGAGCAAAGGACTGAAAATCCTTGTGTCGCCGGTTCGATCCCGGCCCACACCACGAAGAAAACGGAACTCGAAATCGAGTTCCGTTTTTATTTTTTGGATCAACGCCATATATGAGTATGTTGGATCAAGGAGCAATGCAAAAACTTGTAGAAAGCGCATAAAATTTTAAAAACTTCGAATAAACAAAATTATTATGCTAGAAAATTACTTGCCACTAAATAACAACGACTAAAGAAACATACTTATTTACCATGACGCCATCTGATTTATTGAAATTATTAAAATTGTAGGAATAAAAGTTCACAAAATGTGAACTTTTTAAACAAAAAAGACTATCTTTGCCATGAAAGTTCATTTGATTAGAAGAGAGACAATAGAAGCCTTCATCCGACAAAACTCTCAGAGCAAGGGTTTCATTTGGGGAGTGGCTTACAAAGCTGAAATATGCGGATTGGGAAATTCCAGCGGATATGCAAACTACCTTTCCCAGTACAGACTTGCTAGGCAATGGTTCTAGCAGAGCTGTTTTTGATATTGGCGGGAATAAATGCCGGATGATTGGGAAATATGCTTTTGGCGATAAACAAGTACATCTCTTTATTTGTTGGATTGGCACACACGCTAAATATGATAAACTTTGTAATTCAGAGGAACAATACAGTATAAATAATTATTAAATTTCAGCATGATGGACACGCTTAAATATAGAGTTATAGCCAACAAGAGCCAGTACAAAGAATACTGTCATATATTAGAACAGCTAGTATTCTCCGGTACCAAAGACAAAAATACAAAGGATGAAATTGCTTTGCTCACACTACTTATTGAGAAATGGGATGCAGAGCATATTTCACATACAGAACTTGACCCGGTACAATTACTTCATTCTTTCCTTAAAGACCATAATCTAAAGGCGAAAGACTTGGTAGAAATATTAGGAATCAGCAAAGGCTATGTTTCCGATATTCTGAACTATAAAAAGGGCCTTTCTAAAGAAGTAATCAGAAAGCTGGCTAATTATTTCAAAGTTTCACAGGAAGCATTTAACCGTACTTACAAACTGGTCGTTCCTGAAAATGCCCATTTAAGAAATCCTGGTGTAATGAATACCAAAAAGCAATTAGCTGTTGCTTAACTCCAAACCCCGCACAAATTGTTGACCTCGATCTTTAATAATTGTCTAGAATTTACGATTTAGCCACACGCTATTCCATTTTTATCAAAGTAAAGGATCAACGCAAAAACTATGGAAAGCATGTTCAGAAATGCAAATACTGCCGGGGTTCCTATAAACTAATGTCTGGATACGGGTCATCCGTTCCCACATTTTCTTCCTTCTTTGCTAAATGCTGATTTTCCAATGACAGAAATCGTTGATAACATTATGTGCTCATATTCCGCTCTAAAACCCAAACAGCCCAATTATTGAGTGCGTTCTCTTTTAGATAATAACTACAGGCATCTTTGTCCGAAACCCTCGTAATTAATTGAAAATGAAACCAGCGCAAGTTAGTAGACACCATCTGTTGAATCTGTGCCAAGTCTGGAAAAGTCAAATAGAAAAGTCGAACATTTGTTTCAGCCCGCGGACCAAGATAACTGGTCAATTCTAAAGATTTCTAATTTTGAACACTCCTAATCACAAAGATACCAAAATAGAACTGGGATTTTAAATATATACCTGAGAGGCAGCCACATCACTTAAACCGAGGGACTTTTCAACAAGTTCTGCCTGATAGGCTAATAATGTTTTTTTCATTAAGAAGTATTTTCTTGACAATAAAAAGGAATAATTATGTAAAGCTTTGAAAAGTATGTTTAAATTATCGTCAGAATAAACAGCTCCATCAAAATACTCCCACTGCTCGGAGCTATATTTGTTCAGATTATCTCTGCTCTCTTGGGTAATTTCAGCTGAAAGAATATCATCTGATAATAAGACATTTATTTCTTCTTTTAACACCTCCTCTATTTGTTTAATCTTGTCAAGGTTTTTACTTATTTCACCAAAAGGAGTGTTTGTATGCACGAACTGCAGTTCATTTGATAGTTGGATAAAGATATTAAATTTAGAGTCAAAGACCCTATCAAACGCAAAAAATAGACTGTAAATCTGCCCTAATACCTTTGGCCTGTTTTGTATGCTCTCTTGGTGCAGAAAATAAATATAAATGTCGGCATCATTTCTCTCGATTCTGTCATTAATAGTCTCCAGCTCAGATTTTAGACTTTCTGTAAGTATACCGGCCTCCTTGTTTACATATCTAACGCCGTCATAGTCAAAAGTTTTTATCAATAGCGTTTTATTAGCGATGTTTTTTAATGTTTCTATGTCATTTTGTAAAGCAATCGCGGAATAAACTAAATCAACTTTTTCATCCGAATAAAGCTCACTGAATACCGGGATATCCATTTTTGAATCATAGATTCCTAAATCAAAATTCACTGGATTTTTATAATCATAATAACCGTTATACATTTTGCTGAAAGCCTTGGATAAAATCTCTCGTTTATATGCTTCAATAAATTTGTCGGATGAAAAGGCCTTCGTTTCTCCTTCGTAGTGTATTTCCTTAAATATATTGTCAGTCAGCCGTTTTTGTATGACTAATATATCGGTAAACAAGTCATTAGCGAGCTCATCAGTTTTGTCATCGCCTGAATATCCGGATTGTACTAACCTTTTAATTCTGTCATCGATTCTAGGATGTGAGGCCCATTGGTTTTTGATGACTAACTTAGACTTATCAAACTTACTCTGCTCTTCCAAAGAAACATCAGGTAAGTTGTTTGTTAGCGTATAATTGTTTAATTCGGCGAGAAAATGAATAACACGGGATTGGTCGTTATAAATATTTTCACTTTTAATATTGTCAGGAATTTTTTCATTATAATAATCCAAAATATTATTAAAAGATGCATCTGCTAATCCCATTCTTAGAAGTGACTTTTTTAAGGGCAGAAAACCAGTTATGCTGGCCGCTATTTCGTCGGCGTGAAATTCCATCTCTCTCGATAGCCCCATATAGTTCTTGTTCACCACATCATATAATTGCCTCAAAACCCATTGAATGCCTTGATTTATCTGTATTGCGATAACAACAAATAGCGAGATAAGCCAGCTGAAATTCCCCCATTTGTGAACACGATTTTTATATGATTCATTATCGTATAACATATTAAAAATCACCCTATTCACATTGTAAACATAACTTCCGACCTTCATGGTTCGTTGCGAAAAATGACCAAACTCATGTGCCAATATAGCCTTGAGCTCCTCTTGGCTGACGGTATTTACCAGCCCTAATCCAATTTGCAAACTCTTTTGAGTGGGTAAAAACATACTCCAAAAACTGGAGTCGTAAAATACCGCAGCGTTCACTTCGGATGATAAATAAACCTTTTTTGGAAAGCGTGTTCCGACTTCCTGTACGAGCTCCCTGATCAGATTAAACAATTTGGGTTCTTGAGATTCATCTATTTCTATCAAATGGGAGTAGTCAGATTTGCTGGCTTTCGTAGAAAATTTTAGTAAAAAAATCAGAACAAGTATCCCCATACTGGATAGGCCAATTCCTAACGCTAAGCTTACGAAGCTTGGACTCAAGACAATGAGGGCAATACCCGCATAGATACATACGCCAGTAAGTGCGATCGTTAACAGGAGGATTAATGAATAAGTAAATACAAAAAAACATATAGCAAAAATTGCTTTAGTCGCTTGAGCTTTGAACTCTTTAGAAAGCTTAACATCCTTCTTTGTCATTTTTGAGCGTATTAAACAGTTTATAGTTTGGTATGCGGATGCTTTATATCCGACTTCGTGAAAAGCCCCACCAAGATAGCAAAAATTCCGGAAAAAAAATAGATTACTTGCCATCACAAAATCAGATTTAGCCTAATTAAATCCATCCAAAGCACTCAGCAAAATTCTGGCTATTCTCAATAATCGATTGGAGAAAATATAACACAATTTTTACATATATTCAACATTTCAAATTAAGAAGCAGGATAGCTACCGATGTCATCAACTCGCAATATTTCTCAATATCT
>DATJDF010000684.1:0-1799 GCA_035497555.1 Arachidicoccus sp.
GCAGCTACTGTAGTAAACCGTTTGACCAGATGGATCCACTGCGAGACTCCAGGGATCTACGGCAGTAAAAAACAGTGTCGTTGCCTGACCGTCGGGGGTTATCTTACGGATATCCCAATTGCCCGGATCTGCAGTATATAAATTTCCGGCCCTGTCCAGCGCAATATCATAAGGCAGACTGAAAGCAGCCTGCAGGCCTTGTCCGTCGGTGTGCCCCGAAACGTTCGGATTACCTGCAAGCGTTGTTACATTGCCGGCACTATCGATTTTACGGATACAATGATTGCCTGGATCTGCTACATAAACATTTAACTCATCATCTACAGCAATGCCCATGCTTCGGTACCAGTTATTCACCGGATCCGTAAAATGAAACTGCGCATCGGTTCCTTTTGCATTCACGTAACCAGGCTCCCCATTACCCGCCAGTGTGGTAACTGTATGCGTAAATAAATACCTAAATGAGGTGCTACTCTGCGCCTGTTTGTTTCCCACAGCGACTGTAATCACACCTGATCCGCATTTTTTGGGCACAAGAGCCATAATCTGGTTGACGCTTGCGCCAATAATCTTTAAGGGATGGTCACCAATGGAGACTTTTAAGTTGGCCGTATCTGACGTAAAATTATGACCATTGATAAGTATCTCTGTACGTCCGCTCCCCAGGCTTGGCGTAAAACTGTCGATAATAATCGCTGCACCGGGATCAAATGAAGCCGCCTGGTCTTTTTTGCATCCTGAATTTATCAGCCAGATCACACCACAGCAAGCGATGAATAGGGAAATTATTTGTTTCATGATTTGAATATTATTTTTTAAAGAAAGTCACTAATTGTGTCCTATAAATTGAATAAATTATATTTATATTCCTACCATAGTGGATTCTGTACCAATGCCTGATCTTTTTCCATATCCGTTTGGGCGATTGGAAATAGATACATCTTGTCATTCCAATAGCGGGATTGCAGTAGGGTCCTTTTGTAAAATCCCTCAAAGGCAAAGCCCTGACCATTATCGTTCTCACCTACATTCATCCGGTAGACCTGCTGAATCTTAGGGTCATTCATTAACTTTCTGCGGATCAGTGTAAAATAGCGATCCCCTTCAAAACAGAGCTCGATCTGCCTTTCCCGTAAAATCACTTCCCGCATGGCCGCCTGCTTGCCAATCTTTTCCGGATAAACGGTCGCAAAGCCTGGCAGACCGGCCCTTGATCTGATTTCATCTAAATATTTAATGATAGCTGCATTACCCGGATCATATTCATTGAGTGCTTCGATGTAATCCAGCAGGATTTCGGCGAAGCGGATATGGATATAAGGCCTGTAATTCGTGGAACTCGTTCGTGGATTTGAAGCCGGGTTCATACCTTTCTGCACATTATATCCTGTAATATCACCCGTAGCGGTTGCCAGCACACCTGATTTACCATTATAATAAAATTCAACCCTTCCCCGTCCGTCAATATTTTCAGAGGAGGAATAATAATTACGGTCATCCTGAGAAGGGGCAGCCAGTACAGGCTGACCGTTAAAAAGAATACTCACATAAAACCTGGCTTCCCTGTCAACATACATATTCCGGTTCCCTTTTATATAGCCTCTTTTAACCCCATCCTTGCTTACGCCCCAAGACTCAGGGTCATCATGCTGCACAAAACCTGTTTCTATATAGCCGCTGGCAGGATCATCAATGGTTCTGCCATTGCGCATATAAAAGGCATCTACAATATTCTGTGTGGCATTCTGCATATTATATCCACCCGGTTTAGGTGCACACCTGGTCTCCTGGCCCCAATA
>DATJDF010000685.1:0-9249 GCA_035497555.1 Arachidicoccus sp.
AGCTGGTCGATCTGGCTGGAAGAATATTGAGTGGGAATGCAACCCTGGAAGAGACAGGATTATATATTCGGTGGTTTGATCATTTTCAAAATGAAGAAGATCATTTGATTGAAGATGAAGAGCTAAAGAAAGCTCTACTTCATGCCCGAATACGGATGAATATTCGGCGCAACGCTAGAAATAAATTGGCAGTCAGTCTGAAAAAAACTGTGGGTATTGCAGCGGTTCTGATGTTAGCTCTGGGGCTTAGCGGTTATCTGTACAAATATTATAAGGAGTTAGATGGCAGAGCAAGCGCCTTGCAGGCTGTAATAAATCTGGAAGATGTACAACCGGGACGAAATAAGGCCAAATTATTTTTGGACGATGGACGGGGGATAGATCTTAGTCAGGCCACTGTGGATAATTTAAAGTCGCAATTAGGCCCATATATCCAAGGTGTCGATAGTGGACGATTGGTTTATCAAGAGACAAGGAATGAGCAAGGGGCAACACATTATAATCGTTTGGTAACGCCCAGGGGAGGCCATTACCAGGTGATATTGCCGGATGGCACTAAGGCCTGGCTGAATGCTGCATCTTCACTTCGTTACCCGACGGCTTTTAACAGCTCCAACAGGATAGTGGAGGTTACCGGCGAGGTATACTTCGAAGTCAGGCACAATGCCACCCAGCCGTTTATTGTCATTGCAAAGGGTGCGCAAGTTAAGGTACTGGGAACACACTTTGATGTGAATACATATATGGATGACGGTGATATAAAGACAACATTGCTGGAAGGCTCTGTCAATGTTAGTGTCAGGCATATAAGTAAGAAAATAGTACCGGGACAGCAGGCCAGTATTGACCAGACAACAGGAAAAATAAACATAAAAAAGGTGGATGCCGCTGAGGTTGTTTCTTGGACAAAAGGCATTTTAAATTTGAATACGGGTGATATCCGCCAGTTCATGAATCAACTCGCCAGGTGGTATAATATTGAAGTGGTGTATATGGGTGTTATACCCAAAAGTTATCTGGCAGGGAAGATCGGCAGAAGTACTCCGCTGACTGATGTCATCTCTGTCTTAAATGCCTCAGGCATTCGCGCGGATTTTAGAAAAGGACGCTTAATCATTGGTTCACAAAATTAATCGCTGCAGGAATTATTTTAAAATAAAATTTACGGGATAAACACAGCTTTAAAAGATATCGTCACTTGCAGATAGTGACTAGGGCAGTTCTTTGCTAAAAGCGACAGATTTGAATAATATTGGTAATAAATGAAGGTAGAAGATAATGTGATTTTTAACTCAAAATAAAACAAATTGTATGTTTAAAAATTTTAAGGACTATTTTGTTTTTTCTTCTCGGCATCGACCCATGAGAAAATCCCTTAAGAAGATACGGGTGGTCTTTATTTGTATCGTATTTTCTGTTTTAACAGCAAATGCAACCGGGTTGGCACAAAATGTCAATCTTAATTTCAGTAACACACCTCTGGAAAAGATCCTGGGTGAGATACAGTCTCAGACTGGGTATGCATTTATGTGGGATAAACACCAGCTTGAATCAATTAAGCCGATTAAAATTAAGTGCAGAAATACAACTTTTACTGATGCACTGAAAACATGTCTTAATGGTACGAATCTCACCTATGAAATACACGGGAAGGTCATCTATATAAAAGACAAGGTCGTCGGCGAAATTAACAAAAATGAAAACAGCCTGCTTCGCAAAGCTGTGAAGATAGAGCCCATCCATGGCAGAGTGACGGATTCTCTAGGCCACCCTATGGCAGGGGTATCTGTTTTAATAGAAGGATCTAATAAAGGAACTGTAACAGACAGTCAGGGGTATTTTTCTATTGAAGCTGAGGCGAAAGATCGCCTCCATTTTCGTTTTGTAGGTTATAAATCACAGGAAGTCACGGTAGGTAAAGATTCTACGATCGATATTGAAATGTTGGTTGAATCAACACCCCTAGATGATATTGTTGTGGTAGGTTATGGAACTCAGAAAAAAGTGAATCTGACTGGTTCTGTGGTGGCACTGGAAGCTACAGAGTTGGAAGACAGGCCCAATCCTAATATGCTGGCTTCGGTTCAGGGGAAAATCCCGGGGGTAACAATTATTTCCCGTCCTGGTGAAACGCCAAGTGTTAACTTCAGAGGAAGAGGTAATTTAGGGGAGTCAGCTCCTTTGTATGTCATTAATGGTGCTATTTCTAATGCTGCTGTTTTCGCAAGTCTGGATCCCAATTCCGTGGCGTCTATCTCTTTTTTGAAGGATGCTGCATCTTCGTCCATCTATGGTTCTCGTGCGGCCTACGGTGTGATATTAGTGACGACTAAATCTGGGCAGAGCGGTAAAATAAATATATCTTATAATGGTTTTGTTGGCTCGAAATCACCTACTTATATTCCTAAGATGCTAAATTCCGCACAGTATGCTGAATTGTACAACGAAGGTCTGGTCAATCAGGGTCGTAAGCCGCTTTATACGGAAGAAGAAATTCAAAAGTTCAGGGACGGCTCAGACCCGGACCACTATCCAAATACAGATTGGTTTGATCAGGTATTGGATCAACCGGTTTTGACAACTCAACACTCACTTAGCTTTAGCGGCGGATCCGATAATATCCGGTATTTTACTTCTCTGAGTTATTTATATGATGACCAGTTTATGCCTGGACAGAATAATAAACGGTATAATCTCTATACCAATTTATCTGCGGATGTGGCTTCCTGGCTCACTATTAACACAGATATCTCTTATATCAGCGGTGAATCTGACAGGAAGAACGGAGCAACATCGAACTATCATATGATGTTTGAACCACCTATCATGGTCGCCAGACAATCCAATGGAGAATGGGGAAGCATTGCCGGCGGAGTACCGGCCATGCAAACCTATATGAACTATAATCCATTGCGGGAAGTAAATTCCAGAGACTGGGCCACCAGCCAGACAGCCAATACAATTTTTAATATTGGTTTTGATCTGAAGCCCGTTAAGGGCTTGGTTATTAGTGGTAAAGAGTCTTATGCGGGAACTGAGTCAAAATCGAAGACCTATACAGCTTTAAGGGATAATATTAAATTTTTTGAGACAGGTTCAGACTTGCCAGGTACCGGAAACACCTCCAATAGCATGAGTATGTCTTGGGGTAGTACAACCAGGCTCATCTCCTCACTGACAGCAAAATATGATTGGTCAGGCAGCGAACATGCTTTCACTTTACTTGCCGGAACATCTTATGAGCATAATAAATATGAAGGGCTCTCTGCCTCTCGAAAGAATTTCCCGACCGATGATCTGGAAGATCTGTCTTCCGGCTCAGCAGCTGGAGTTGACATTACCAACGGTGGCGGTCTTTACGAATACAACCTTAATTCTTACTTTGGTCGTTTAAATTACAGTTACCTGGACAGATATCTATTAGAGGCGGATTTACGAACCGACGGCTCTTCCCGGTTCTATAAGGACGCTAGGTGGGGTGTTTTCCCTGCTGTTTCAGCAGGATGGCTGATCAGCCGTGAAAAGTTCATGCAAAATACGAGTTGGATCAATTTGTTAAAAATAAGAGGTTCCTACGGATCTTTGGGCAATATTAATAACGTCGGGAACTACGATTATTTTCAGACTTACAATAATAGCCTGAATTATAATTTTGATGATCAGTTTGCGCAGGGAATGTCCGAAGCAAAACCTGCCAATGACAAATTAAGCTGGGAAAAGGTCACCATCGCAGATTTAGGTTTAGATCTGTCCTTATTTAATAATCAATTAAGTTTTACTGCAGATTATTATATTAAAAATACGAACAATATATTACTGGGTTATAACGTTCCTCTGGAATTTGGGATCATCAATAATCCTTCCCAGAATATTGGTAAACTAAAAAATACCGGACTGGAACTGTCCATTGATTATCATCATAAAATCGGGGAATTTAAATACAGTATTGGTGCAAATGCAGCTTTTAATAAAAACGAGGTTACAGACCTGGGGTCATCTAATAATATGATCACATCGGCTGGTGAGTTTATCAACTATATATTTCAGGTGGGTCAACCTATTGGTGCTTATTATGGATATGTGGCAAAAGGGCTCTATACTCAGCAGGAGATTGACAAAGGGGAGTACTACCGTTTTGGTAGGGTGCCTAAGGCGGGTGACATAAAGTATATCCCGCAAAGACCAGATATTGCCTATGGTTCGGATATTTCGGGAGAAGACAGAACCATTATCGGTTGTGATGTGCCAAAGATGACCTATGGGATCAACTTGAGTCTCAATTATAAAAACTTTGGCCTATCTGTTTATGGTCAGGGAGTCAGCGGGGTAGATGTGGCTTTTGAAAATGATGCCTTATTGCCCTTTTTTGAAGGGGGCAATGCCAGGGCTTTCCATATGGGCCGGTGGACACAAGCCAATCCTAATCCAAACGCTATCTTTCCGAGGATTTATGGTGGCAGTTCTCTGGATAACTATAATCGTAATTTTTCAACCTATTCGCTGTTTGATGCAGATTATTTCCGCTTCAAGACCATCTCGCTGAGCTATGATCTGCCTTCTTCTTTACTGCAACGGTATCAGGTTTCTTCTTTACGCTTATTTGTGAACCTGGAAAATATGTTTACCATACGTGCAGATAAGACAATGAAAGATTTTGATCCCGAAACTGCGAGTGGCAGATCTTTGGCTATTGGCACTAAGACCATTTCTTTTGGACTTAAACTGAATCTCTAAATCTCATATTGAAAATTTTGATTATGAATAATATTTTGAATAAATTTGTCATAGGTGTCTCAATTTGTTTATTGGCCACTTCTTGTGCAAAAAAACTAGATGTCTTGCCACCCTCAGAAGTGGTTTCAGAAAATTTCTGGAAAACCCAGAAAGACGCATGGATTGGTCTGAATGCCTGTTATAGCCAACTCCCGGGATGGGATGGATATATTGAGCTGGCTTCGGATAATGGACACAGCCAAAAGCCGTGGGAAGGCCCCTATGAGCTCATTCAGCAAAATGCAGTTAGCGTAGAAGATGATCTGGGTGCCTGGGCCGGTCAATATGAAAACATACGCATTCAGAATAACTTTATAGAAAAAGTCGACGGTTGCGAAATGGATGAGGTACTGAAGACCAGAATGAAGGCAGAAGCTCGCTTTATCAGGGCATTTGGCTACTTGTACCTGGTTTCGTATTATGGTAAAGTGCCCCTGATTACCTCGGTAATGCCTTATAACAATGAACCTGTACCAAGAGATGACCTGGCAAAGGTGCAAAAATTCATTTTGGATGAATTGGATGAAGTGGCAGACATTCTTCCTCAATCTTATGATGGCACTTTCCTAAATGAGAAGGGACGCATTACACGCTCGGGCGCATTGGCACTGCGTGCAAGAGCTGCGCTGTATTTTGGCAATTATGCGGAGGCTGAAAAGTCTGCGGACCTGGTCATCTCAGAAGGGCAACATCATCTTTTTAGGGTATCTGTATTAAATGCGGCACAACAAAAGGAAGCAGATGAAATGGATCAATTCGTTGATTTTCAGTCTTTAGGTATAGATAAGGATAAGTTCATGAAAGGTGTCTTCAGTTATGAGGCACTCTGGCACACTGAAAATGCCAACCCGGATAACCCCGAGTATATTGTTGATCGTGGTTATATGGCAGACCCTAGCCAAAATGACTGGACAAGATATACTTATATTAGACCCAGTCAGTTGATATCCGGATATAGTTCATTTACACCGATGCAAGACTTAGTAGACGCTTATTGGGAAGTAGACGGCAAAACCATACCTACCAAAATTCCAACTCAAATCCGCACCGATAGGATCACCGCAATTAATAAAGAAGTTGCTGGGTTAGACCAGGAGGCATTTATTGCCAAGATGCCAACGATGGATCTGAAAGATGATGCCTATATGAAAGAGTTCCGCAACAGGGATAGCCGCCTATACGCTTCAATACTTTTTGCCTTTAAAGGGTGGCATGAAACGGACTTTGGAACATTTTACTATCAGTGGAATACCGATAAGTATAATGATGGCAATGAATCATTGACCGGTTATAGTTGGCGCAAAATGGTCGCTCTGAATCCATATCCGAAGGAATTTAGTGGGGAAGCCTATTCTGCGGATGATTTTCCTATCATTCGTTATGCAGAAGTATTGTTGACTTATGCGGAGGCTCATATTGAAACAACCGGATGGGACTCAAAGGTGACAGTAGTACTGAATGATATGCGTGACAGGTGCGGAATGCCGGATGTTCCTGCTACCATGACCGGTAAAACGACTGCACTGGATTTTGTCAGAAATGAAAGGCGGATAGAATTAGCAGGAGAAGGTAATCGCTATTTTGATATGCGTCGCTATGGCAATGAATACTGCGCCAAGGTAATGAAAGGTGAAACCTATGCACCATCCGGGGACCCTGTCGTTAAAAAAGAATGGAATCAGCGTTTATTATTACTACCCATTCCTCAAAGTGCGATAGATTTAAATCCATTATTGAAAGGAGATCAGAATGCTGGGTACTGATCCGTCCATTAAATAATATCATCCATGTCTCCTGCCATCGTTTTTAAAGGGGCATGAGACATGGTCCCATAGGGGTATTGAACAATGACTGCAGATTTACAGACGGGAATGATTCATTATTCATCGTATTTGCCTCTCCAAATTAGTTTAAACCATTTAAATGCATTTGAAGTCTACAGAAAAGAAAAGCGAGCGATTATTATCCCTGGATTTTATGCGCGGCCTGATAATGGTCTTGCTGGCACTCGAGAGTACAGAGTTGTATGAACATTTAAGACAAGCCATTCCAGGTGGCAGCTGGGGGAATGGTCTTATCCGGCAGTTTTTCCATAACCAGTGGGAGGGTTTGCATTTCTGGGATTTAGTACAGCCTGCTTTCATGTTTATGGCAGGTGTAGCGATGGCTTATTCCCTCACCAAGCAAGCCAGAAACGGGCATACCTGGAATCAGCGTTTTATCAAGATACTTAAGCGTTGTGTTTTATTACTGTTATGGGGACTATTTAAACGTATCTACCAACCCAACTGGTTTGCGCTAAATGTCTTAGATGTGACGGATATATTGACACAGTTGGCTTTTACAACACTGATCGCATTTGCGCTGTTTCAATTAAGCATTCGAATGCAGATACTGGGTTGTCTTATTATTTTATTATTAACCGAATGTCTTTATCGGTTTTGGAGTGTTTCCGGGTTTGATTTAGGCTATGTAGACGGGCATAACTTCGGCAATTACATGGACTGGCTGTTACTTGGCCAAAAGAGTAAAGGATATGTATTTATTAACTGGTTGCCTACAGCAGTACATACGATTGTGGGAACAATTGTAGGGAAGCAATTCATGCAAAGTTCCCGTCCGCTGCAATGGATAATATCCTTTGGTATAGGTCTACTGATAGTTGGATATGGCCTTGACATCGCGCATATTACCCCGATTATTAAACCTATTGCATCCAGTTCGTTCGTAATCGCTTCCCTAGGATATTGCTTGATTATTCTTGCCGCCATCTATTGGTGGGTGGATATTAAAAAGCATCAGCGAGGGTTGTTGTTTTTCCTGATTATTGGGATGAATTCTATATTCATTTATCTACTTTGTGATATTGTAGGCAGAAATTGGTTGAATGATTATGTAGCCATGATTGTCCATCCCGTGCAAGCTTTGTTGGGGCTCACGAAAAATGGCCTGTTTATCCTGGCTGCACTCATTACTTTTGCTTTGGAATGGGGTGTCTGTTATTTTCTGTACCTGAAAAAGATATTCTTTAAACTATAATAACCATTGAACTACTTTTCCTGAAAAGGTTTAAGTCTGAAAAATCGTCACTGAATTGTTTTGAACTTTAATGTTGGTTAAATAATTGACTATGCGATATTTTATGTTGTTTTTGCTGTTAATGGGTTGGGCTTATGGCTTGGCACAAACGCCGAAATTCCAGGTGGCTGATCATATATGGGCAGATAGCCTCGGCAACCATAGGGTGGTCGTAAGCGTTAAGAATCCTTTAGAGGGAGCGGAAGTGCAAGTTAATTGGAGAAGACGGGACAAGGATGCAGTAGGCAAGGTGCTAATCATAACGGATAGTAGGGGGATACCGGTTAAAAATATCCTGATCAGACATATAGACCGTGAATGCGGGGATTTTATATTTCAGCCAATAAGTGGCGCAGGTAATTATTATGTTTACTATATGCCATGGTCTGGGCATAAATGGGAAGGAGGATTTGAAGGAGATTATCTCCATCATCAGCCCATAGCTGAGCCTGATTGGACTAATCGGATAGAATTAAATAAAGACGGGTTGCAGTCGGCTCATGTCGTTGCGATTCAGGCACGTACAGCATTTGATAGCTTTTATCCAATGGAGGTGGTTGCAAAAGAGACTGAGGTAAAGGAACTCATAGATAAATATAATGACCCTTTCCTTCTATTTACAGAAGACCGTAAACATCCCATCAAAATGTTTGACGATCTACCTTTCAGGTGGATCCAAAGAGGGCCAGATAGCACCTTTTCTGGAGTTGCGGATAGAAATGAGTATTATGTTTTTCAGGTGGGTGTATTTGCCAGCCACAGGGAGCTAAATGACTTAAAGGTTGTTTATAAAAACACACCATTTCCGGTGACCTGCTTTAACTTAGAAGGCGTTGACAGTAAAGGAAGGTCTTTTAAGAAAAACGAGGACGTCAAAAAAGGAAGGGTCCAGCCCCTATGGTTTGGTGCAGATATCCCAATAACTGCCAAAGCGGGCCATTATGATTTTGATATTATCATAAAAGACAATAAAGGGTTTGCTAAAACAATAAATGTTCGGTTGGAAATAAAAAACCAGATATTGGCAGATCGGGGAGATAGCGAACTTTGGCGCCTTTCTCGGTTAAGATGGTTGAACTCTCGTTTAGGCATTGATGAAAACAACACAAGGCAGTATAGCCCGTTAGTAGTAAAAGGTAATGCCATCAAAGCTAAAACAGGATCAGTTTATTTGAATAAATATGGATTACCACGCAGTATTTTAATCGGGCAAAAATCTTTATTGGCTGCTCCAATTGGTTTTAATATTCAAACAGCCAACCCTTCTGGCCAGATAAAAGGAACACCAGTTCATTTTACACATCTGGCCAGCGGTATGGTTAAATGGGAAAGCAGCTGGGATAATGCCAGTTATTCGATACAGTATAAAGGATCTATGGAGTCCGACGGCTATTTAAG
>DATJDF010000686.1:0-4876 GCA_035497555.1 Arachidicoccus sp.
TATGGAAACAAATCAAAAACCAATAGCCCCCAATCCAAAAGTTGTATATTCTTGCTATTTTGACGTAGCAAGGGCAGGGGAGCACTTTATAGGAGAGCATATATTGTCCTACCAGATATCAGGTACTATGATTATGAATGATGGGGATAAAACGTATGTTTTTAATGCTGGTGATATCAGGTTTCACAAAAGAAACCGATTATTGAAATTTCAGAAAATGCCGTCAAATGGCGAACCATTCAGAAGCGTTTCAATTTATTTGGATCAGGAAATGTTGAAGAAGGTCAGCATTTTCAAAAACATAACACCTCCCGCTTGTGAAAAGGGTGACGCTGTCATTGAGTTAACCAGCCATCCGTTGTTGGAAAGCTATTTTAAATCTTTGATGCCTTATGAAAACAAGACAGATCAATTAAATGCACATCTCGTGCATTTAAAGGTGAAAGAGGCTATTATGATTTTGTTGGAATTAGAGCCAACACTTAAAGATAGCTTATTTGATTTTTCAGAGCCCGGGAAAATTGATCTGGAAAATTTTATGAATCAGAATTTTCATTTTAATGTCCAGATGAGCCGTTTTGCCTATCTGACGGGAAGAAGTCTGGCCACATTCAAGCGAGATTTTCAAAAAACCTTCCAATCAACGCCGAGCCGGTGGCTGTTGCAGAAACGGCTTTCGGAGGCATATTACCAGATCAAGGAAAATGGTAAAGCCCCCAATGACGTCTATTTAGAATTGGGTTTTGAAAACTTGTCGCATTTTTCTTTTGCATTTAAAAAAGCCTATGGAGTTCCACCGTCAAGGTTAAAACAGGACTATATCCGTGTCGATTCGCATAAGGCTTTTATGGCTTCCCAGGTTTAGTTTGGATGAATTGAATTTACCCAAGCTTATAGCATGGTTGGTGATATTTTATTGGCAATCTAATGGCGGATGTTTATATAGTGCAATTATTTAAGAATTAGATGTATGACAATTGCCCCAGATAAGGAGCAGGAAGGTGGTCTTTTTGATATTGATGCTATTGGTGTAGAATTTAGGTAAAATAGGTTACATTTATCGAAGTCTATAACATTT
The DNA here is from genome assembly GCA_035497555.1 of Arachidicoccus sp. Taxonomy (GTDB): domain Bacteria; phylum Bacteroidota; class Bacteroidia; order Chitinophagales; family Chitinophagaceae; genus Arachidicoccus. The sequence goes on from DATJDF010000686.1 coordinate 1,079, forward strand.
ATAATCTTATTAAAATAATAAAAATGAGTATCACGTTAGCACAGGCAGAAAAGGCAATAGTTGCAGCAAAGGCAAAGGCGGTTGAATTAGGCACCAAGATGAATATTAGTATTGTAGATGCAGGTGCGAATATCCTTGCCTTCGTAAGAATGGATGGAGCATGGCTGGGCTCTGCAGATATATCTTTGAAAAAAGCAAAAACAGCACGATTTTTCGATATGAATTCTGGAATTATCGGAAGTTTATCTCAGCCTGGAGGATCGCTTTACAATATTGAACATTCTAATGGTGGTTTAATTACATTTCCGGGCGGTATACCGATTAAAAATGCTGCTGGCGAAATCATAGGTGCCATTGGTGTTTCCGGTGACACGGTGGAAAACGACCATGCAGTTGCTGAAGCGGGCGCCAATAGCGTTGTTTAAACGAGTTTATAGAGGATAGAATTATTGATGTATTGTGCTTTAACTGATTGATGCAAAGCAATATATCAATAATTCTATTTTTCATTGTACTGGTTGACGGTTAAGTTTGGATGTTTATATGATCATTACCAGATCCAATTACGGATTGGTCGTATCCTTGGAAGAATTTTAGGGCCATTTTTTTTATAAATAGGAAATCCGTTGCTGGCACCCTTCAATATTACGTAGACATTCACTTGTTACTGGATACATAAAACATTTCATGCCATGAACAATGGGGATAGCATGTTGATTTTGAGATACAGGAATAATTTATGGTTACTGATCCTATTGTTCAGTACTATTTTCAATGCGCCTAAAGCCACTGCTCAAAAATTGCATTTATGTAGCGAATCCCAGCCAGAAAACTTGTCACTCTATTATAAATGGTGGAACTTGTTGCATTACACGATAGATATTCAACCGGACTACCAGAGTAAATCAATCCAGGGAACAAATAAAATTCGTTTTGTAGCCCTGCAAGAAGGGCAAGTAGTGCAAATAGATTTACAGTCACCTATGGAGATTAGCCATGTTGGTTGGAACAAGGTTGCCTTAGCATATAAAAGGATAAAAGACGCTTATTTGATAACCTTTCCGCGCAAAATAAGGAAGGGAGAGGTGAACTCTATTGAGATTATATTTCATGGGAAACCTATTGAATCACATAAACCTCCTTTTGACAATGGCTGGATCTGGCAAAAAGACAAAAAGAATAATCCTTGGATAAGTATTGCGTGTGAAGGATCAGGGGCAAGCATTTGGTTACCTTGTAAAGAAGTCCTTTATGATGAGCCTGATAATGGCGTGCTTTTTAATATTAACGTGCCAGATTCTCTCGTAGCAGTAGCTAATGGTCGCTTAATTCAAAAAATCAAACATCGGTGTGGTACTACATCTTATCAATGGAAGGTAGTTAGTCCAATTAATAATTATAATATTGTTGCTTATATTGGAAAGTATAAGACCTGGCATCAAAACCACCTGGGGAAAGCCGGAAACCTGGATTGTGATTTTTGGGTACTGAATGATAATGTCAATAAAGCGAAGTTGCATTTCAAGCAAGTAGATACAATGCTAAATTGTTTTGAGTATTGGCTAGGAAAATATCCCTTTTATAAAGATGGATACAAAATAGTGGAAGCGCCAATGCCCGGAATGGAACATCAAAGTGCAATTGCTTATGGTAATAAATTTGAAAACGGGTACAATGGCTACGATATTTCCACAACTGGCTGGGGGCTGAAATGGGATTTTATATTGGTTCACGAAAGCAGTCATGAATGGTTTGGGAATAGCATTACCTCTTGTGACAATTCGAATACCTGGCTTCATGAAGGCTTTGCAAAATATATGGAAACAATTTATACAGATTATGTCTTCGGAAAAGCTGCAGGAAATGCTTATGCAATAGGAACCTGGAAGAAAATAAAAAATGATGAGCCCATTATTGGTAACAATACTTCGGATAGATATTACAAAGGAAGTGCAATGCTACATATAATCCGACAGATAATCGGAGACGCCAAATTTAGAGGATGGTTGCATCAATTAAATCTAAGCTTTTATCATGCAACAGTAAATACGGAACAGGTGCTGGATAACCTAAATAAATTTACCGGCCAGGATTTTACTAAAATTTTCGAACAGTATCTTCACACAATTCAGGTGCCTGAATTGGCGTACTATTTTGATAAAAACCTGTATTATTTTCGTTGGACAAATTGCGTTGCCAATTTCTCCATGCCGGTGAAAATACAGATAGGGAAGGAGCGTCAAATCATTCTGCCAACTGCAAAATGGAATAAAATAACTATTAAATCTTCTGACCGTAATACGATCATAGTTGACAGCAATCTCTATATTAATAGTTATCGTTCGAAACTATAATAGCATGGGTCACTTGGTCCATTTTCGAACGATACGCGTAACGATATCGGACACTCCATAGTGTATGAAATAACTAATTGTTTGGTAATGAGTGGATTATAGTTTTGGCATTGGAATAGCTGGTTGATAATAGCAAGAATGAATAATCGGAAATGAAATGCCATTTGACTCACCAATACCTAAATGATAAAAAATGTGGAAACATTACTTGAAAACTGCATGGCGTAATATAAAACGCAATAAAACTTTTTCTATTATCAATATATTCGGACTAAGTATTGGCTTGGCATGCAGCATGCTCATTGTTCTTTATGTAAAGGACGAAAATAGTTTTGATCGATTTCATAAGAATCGGGATCATATTTACCGAGTAATCTCCAAAATGAATGCACGTGGAGATGTTAAGGTAACGAGCAATACTGGACTTTTCCAAGGTCCAAAGTTTGCACAAAATGTTCCAGGCGTAAAGGGATTCATTCGATATCAAGCCTTTTCGGTGGATGTTAAAAATGGGTCGGAGGTGCATTCTGAAAATGTGGACCGTGTTGATTCAAATTTCTTTTCTGTTTTTACTTTTCCGTTAATAGCCGGAAACGCTACCACTTGCCTTAAGGACCCCTACTCTTTGGTATTGTCCGAAGATGCGGCTATTAAACAATTTGGTACCGTGGATGCTATTGGTAAAGTCGTCATGATTAAGGATGATAGCGCATTTGTACCTTACAGAGTGAGTGCAGTTGCAAAAAATTGTCCACAGAATTCATCCATTCGTTTTGATGCGTTGTCAGCTATACGTGTAACTGACGCTGAAAAAAGTAATACTGAAAACTGGTTCAATTCGTTTTTGAATACATTCGTCGTATTGGAGGATAATGCCGACCTGCATGATGTTGAAAAACGAATGCAGGCATATTTTGTAAAGGATGCTGCAACAACATTCAATTCGTTATTGAAAAAGTACGGCATGTCTGAGAATGATGTTTCGCTACCGACGTATCGATTACAGGCTTATACGGATATGCATCTGGATCGAGATATCTCTTCTGGAAATGGAATACGACAAACAAGCAGTCCGGTATATTCCTATATACTTTCAGCTATTGCCTTATTTATTCTTTTAATAGCCTGTATTAACTTTATTAACCTCACGGTGGCCCGATCAGTAAAGCGCGCGAAGGAAATTGGTATCCGAAAGGTAGTGGGAGGGGGGAGAAAGCAACTGATCAAGCAATTTCTTGGTGAGTCTCTTTTATTTTGCTTCATTGCTTTTGGAATCGCTTTGTTACTTACTTATTTGATGTTGCCATTATTTAATAGGCTCTCTAATAAATCCTTAAGTTTTTCGTATTTGATCGATGCCAAATTAATAGTGACGTATGTTTTATTATTTATTGTAACGGGGCTTCTCGCTGGCTTCTACCCGGCAATTGTTTTATCTAGATTT
>DATJDF010000687.1:0-5204 GCA_035497555.1 Arachidicoccus sp.
AAAAAAATACCCAATAGAAAATTACTTTTGCTTGATCAACTTGTTCCTTCTCTTCCAGGAAACTATGGTGTCATATACCAAGATTTTGAAAATGATGCTTATCATGCATTAACGGATAATAAGGACTTGTTTAAGAAATACAGGAAGATTAATGTAATAACTTCCCCCAATAGTTTATATTATAGTTTGATTTCAAAAGGAATACTAAAGTTCTGTAACGAAAATGAAATGAACTTCGCCTGTTTCACTAAGTTTAATGCTTCGGATATCAAGGCTGATGAGATCTATATTATTCTTAACCGGCAATTAGATCAGGAATTAATTGATATCTTAAAAACCATAAAAGATAAGGAGATTGTATTAGGAAAAGAGGTCGGCGTCATCTCCTACAATGAATCTCCCATCAATGAGTTCATCATGAACGGGCTTACCGTACTCTCTACTGATTTTTACGAAATGGGTAAATGGGCGGGTGAAATGATAAAGAATAAATCGTTGAAAAAAATACGCAACAAATTTGAGCTTATTGTAAGAGAAACCTTATAAAATAAGTGTCCGGCACTTGATAAAGGTGCTGGATACGCTTGATAAAATTTTAACGACTGGATGCTCGACTTTTCTGAATGTATAAAATTTAAAATTGTTCATTAACAACAAACCAGTACCATCTTCATGGCACTGGTTTGTTGTTAATGAACAATGATGTTTTGAAATATAATTAATAATACGCAACGACGGTATATTTTTTATTCGTTCCCGTAAGATTGATAATCTCTTCGCCGTGATCCTTCCATGGTTTGCCATTGACTTCAACCCTGGCAATAGGCTTTCCATCAGGATGTCTGAATTTCAATTTAATGTTGGATGGAACAAAAATGGTAGGTGCGCAGCTAATATCGGCTTTAATCATGCCTTGGGCTGCATTTGAATGAATGTTGTAAGTAACCGGGCCAAAACAAGTCTGTGCATTCCTAACTTCAATCGTTTTTCCGTCTTCCAGCCATTTTTTAGGAACACCATAGGCTAACCACAGATCTTTCCTTTCTTCGTGTATCAGCATGGTATTGGTTATCCGAATCAACTCAGCAGTTGAATGTAGATGAGGCTGCCTTGCATAATACCATGGATCGTTTTTACCCACAATAAAGTTATCGTGTTCCTGGGTTGCATAGAGATTTCTTGCCATTCCATAAGAAAGCATGCCATAAAAGTTCATTAAAGATCTGTCTATCTTGTTCAACCGCACATTGGTGATGCCGTATCCACCACTAAAATGAGCAGTATATCCCATTTGATCTTGACCTTCCATCCGCGTTAAACCCAACATTATGCCACTTCTTTTTTCGAGAAATTCCGGAATCCAATTCAGGCGTTCGTCATTGGTGTCAAATATCTCTGACTCGAGCATTCGGCAGGATAGCATACCGTAATAAACAGCCTCCCCATTGTCCGTTATGTTTTCAAATGGTTTTTTAGTGGCAATATCCATCGGCAGGAATGAAAGACCGTTTTCTCTAATTGTTGCTTTCTCCATGGAAGCAAATAAATCTGCCCTGAACGCTGCAGCTTCTTTCTGTAATCTGATTCCTTGACTTTTGAAATCTCCTCCTAATTCTATTAAGGCAATGCTGACTTGATTTAAGGCTGCCCAACACCAACTATTTCCTATATATTCTTGTGTACCATGGCCATTGTCAACATTGGATCTATATGGCGGTAACAACCCATAAGTCACTGTTTTTTTACCATCAACTAAAATTCTTGTTTTTGAACGTTCCCTGATGATCCAGTCACAACCTTTGATTAAATCCGGTGCAACATCAGCGAACCAGGTCTTATCCCTTCCCTTCCGGTATATCTGGCTAATGGCATAAAGGATGCCACCGTGCTGATGCGGGATGATTCCATTGGATCTGTTGACACCAGAGATACTCCCATCCGGGCTCTGAAGTCTAAGGAACATGCTGGCACACTTTTTCGCTTCTTCATAATAACCGGCAGTCGTAATTGTATTCAGATACATGGCAGCTGCATACCCAAATATTCCTTCATAAAAGAATGGGGCATCTGTTGTTTTATAAGTTAGACGGCTTGAATCTTCCTGAACCAGTAAAAAATTATTAATATGCCAGGTTTTATACGCGTCATTAACTATCTTTTCCGGAACGTTTATCTGCATTCCGCCTTTTATGATCCCACTCCAATATGCCTGGACCTTGTTGTAGGTTTCGTCAAATGACTGCTTTGATACGGAGAGTACACGACTTTCTCTAATTGGCTCAAAAGGCGTACAGAAATATAATTCCTTTTCCTCATTTGCCGCTAAAGACAAATTAAAGGAAATTCTGTTTTCTCCAAATTCTCCGTCAGGGATTCCTCCTGTCCAAAAAATAGCATCTCCATTTTCGTTCAGTATTGTATTGCTTTTCGAATAAAGCATCATAGGGGAGTTGATGATGTCCCTACCTGATGTAGCCCAAATCTGAGATGCAGGTCTGGCGCCAGTGCCCTTAAAACTTATTGATAGTATGTTTTCTTTTTTCCGATTTTCGGTATTTTTCACTTTCATTCGCACAAAAGCAATGAGTGGACTTTCTGTGGAAAAGTCTTCAGCATAGGCAAAAATTGTCTGTTGGTAAACCATACCTTCATATTCAAATTCTCTATTGATGACCGGCAGGTAGTCCCCTACAAGAGAATTGTCAAGTTTTTTCACCTTAGGATCCGAGAAAGGTATGGGATCAGTGAACATTTTTCTGCCTTCTCCCACTACTTCTAAGGCCAAATAGAATGGAGGAAAAATGATGGCACCATCCCAGGAGGAAAGAAACCTCCCGTGGTGTTCCTTTATGCCCACAATCGCCTTTGGATAGTCCATATAGTGAGGGAATACGCTTGAAACACTTTCGAATGACGGGTCCTCACCGCGGTTTATCTCATTGCTCAAAATCATCATTTTTTTCTGAGCGTCTTCATTTAGTGCATTATATACCCCATTTGGAAGCACATAATTTTTAATATCTTGTGCGTAGGAAGCACTGAATAGGCTTATGCCTGCTATTATACCCAAAATAATCTTCTTCATTTTATTGAAATTTTAAAAGTTTGAATAATGAAATAGTTTTCTCCCTGATTAAAAGCGATTTTTTATATATAAATGGCTTCTATTGACGAAGACAACTCATACGGTTAGTTATTAGGAATCAGTAGTTGTCATTTTGTTTAATATTGGGATTAATTTGAACTTCAGATGTCGGGATTGGCCATAAATATTGCTTTGAAGGGTCAAACACTCGATTGGCTAATAGTTTTATGAGTCCATTCTCATACATGGGTTTGAAATTAGCAACACCATCATCGTCTATTGTTGGAATGGCGGGGAAGAACCATAATCCTGGCTTAACAATTTTGGCCCTTAATTCATTTATGTCTAATAATCCATATATTGGTTTATTAAGTACTTTATCCGCAATTTTCCATCTGATAATGTCATAATATCTTAGGCTTTCTAAGGCGAATTCCATTCTTCTTTCTATCCTTATAATTTTTCTTAAATTTTCCCGGTTAGTTAATGTGACTTTGGGATATCCATCAATAGAATTGTAGTTAACGCCGTATGCACGTGCCCTAACCATATTTATAGCGTCCAATACGCTTTGGTCTATTTCATTCAATTCAATTTTTGCTTCTGCATACATTAATAAAACATCTGCATATCGTAACAGTATATCATCGGGGTCCACAGTAGTGGTATTCAACCAAGTTTGCTCAGTTATACCTTTATTCCAAACTATACCGTTAAATGAGGCCCATTGGGTATTAATTTTTGAATCATTATTTTTTACTTGCGTTCCAGCTGTATAACTAAAAACCGTTGCTGAATCCGGATGAGGTTCATATACGACACCTAAATGTCGGGTTCCAAATTCAGTGATCGTAGCTGCACACCTTGGATCCCGGTTATCAAACGGTCTTCGGGCATTATATAAAGGCGATTTATCGATGGGTAGGCCATCTGTGCACAAAAAAGCGCAAAATAAATCCCAGGATGGACTATGAAAATCAGTTCCACCCGGAGTACGGGTTCTTAACTGATTGGCCTTTGTTGCGTTAATAATTACATTAAGCGGTGCAGACCTGGGTCTGGCCAAAATGTTTTCTGCCGATTTTTTGTTGGTGAGAACGTCGTTAAAATCTGGTAAAAGCTCGTATACTTTTAATTCCATACAGGCCTTACTCGCATCACGGACGACTTTCCAATCGTTCATATGTAATGCCACCCGCGCTTTAATAGCTAGGGCAGCTCCTTTTGTGGGATATTTTAACTCTGAGCTAGTATAGGAGGGCGGGAGATTTGCGGCAGCGTAATCTAAATCAGCATAAATGCTCTTAAGTATCTCCTCTTTTTTCGTACGCCCTATAGTGAATGCGTCATCAATACTCAGTACCTTTTCATAATACGGTACATCCCCGTAATAAAAGATCAGAAGTGAATATTGGTATGCCCTGGCAAATTTCACCAACGCCCTATATTTTTCTAATTTTTTATCTTCTATTTCACTAGATAGTTTTTCAAGATATTCAGATACGATATTGGCATTCGCTATACATTCATACCGCAAATTCCAATTCTGGGAGGCAATACCAGATTGTCCATTCAAACTTCCATCAGTTACGACAGATAAAAGATTCCTGTTCGTCCAATCGTCTGTCCAGCTATCCGGATACTCACTTGAACTTTTATCGTCAAGCACGCTTGAACACCAGTAAGATGCTACATATAAGTTATTTATACCGTTAACTATGCCACTTTCGCTCGTGTACAAATTATCGGTAGAAACTCTTGTCAGCGGATTCAGGTCTAATTTGTTACAAGATAACAAAGCCAATCCGATGAATACTATTATTATTTTTATTTTCATAACTATTGTATTAGAAGCTTATAGAAATACCTAAGTTCAACGATTTGTTTATAATAAATCCTGTTCCCTCAGGATCATATCCAGTAGGGTAATTATTAATACTGTAGAGATCAGTTAGGCTACAGTAGATTCTTGCATTCTGAATTTGTAGTTTTTGTACGGTGCTTGATGGTAGGGTATAGCCGAACATTATATTTTTCAAACGTAAATAGGCCCCATTAAATAACCAAAAATCTGATATGGAGTAATTGTTTTCTACCGCCGTGAGGAGCCTTGGATATT
>DATJDF010000688.1:0-4535 GCA_035497555.1 Arachidicoccus sp.
AAGACGCAATGCTCATTTAATAGTTTGACCTTCCGGGGAAAATTTATTTTTTTCCCGACCTCAGTCTATAACCTGGACAGTCTGCCGGTTTTCTTTGACACCATTCCTGCGCACTGGGCAGATTCCTTACCGCTGCGGACACCTAAGGACGCCTTTGTCTTTAGTAAAAAACCACCTAAAGACCTTACTTACCTGTCCAAAGATTCTATTCCAGACGTTTTTGACTATAAAGCCACTGACTCTTCCGTTTTTTTTGTCCAGAAGAATTTATTCTCCCTGCACAAAGAAGCAGACATCAAAAACCCGGAATATGATATTTCTGGTAATTACATCGGTTTTGACAAAAATACCAATATCATCACTGCCTTCGGGGCTAAAGATACATCGGATAATATATATGGCAAACCCACCATTGTACAGCAGGGCAGCAAATCCATTATGGACAGTCTCCGCTTCAATGTAAAAACCAAAAAAGGTATCCTCAAAAACACCTATTACAACGAAGGCGAAATTTTTGTCAAAGCGGACATCGTCAAAAAAATAGACAGTAATGCGCTTTTTGCCAAAGATGCACGTTTTACCACCTGTAATCTGGATCCACCCCATTTTGATTTTCACGCTTTCAAAATGAAAATGATTACAGGAAAGCTGGCCGTTTCCGGGCCTGCCATTCCTGAGTTTGAAGGGGTGCCAATGCCGATTATTGTGCCCTTCGGGATCTATCCACTGACCAGGGGCCGGCATTCCGGTTTCCTGCCGCCAACTTTTGAACAGAACAGTGGCTACGGTCTGGGATTTAATGGATTAGGGTATTATAAAGTCATTAATGATTATTGGGATGTTACTACCCGAGCCAATATATATAGTTATGGTGGCTATATGATTACAGTAAATCCCAATTATTATAAGCGGTATAAATACCGAGGTTCTTTAAACCTCCAGTACCAGTTTACAAAAATCCTGAATAATTCCGGGATCGCCCGGGATGAATACACTAAATCCACTACGATCCATATTGGCTGGAGTCATTCGATGGACAGTAAAGCCCGGCCTGGGGTGAGTTTTTCTGCCAATGTAAATGCCGGTAGTACAAAATACAACAGCTACCTGCCCAACAATTTGCAGAATATCACCAACCAGATGAGTTCTTCTGTTACCTGGGGTAAAACCTGGGATGACGGCAAGTATAACCTGTCCGTGGCGGGTAATCATAATCAGAATAATAACCTTCATCTGATCAATGTACAGCTGCCAACAGTCAATTTTTCCATGGCAACTGTGAATCCTTTCCAAAAAAAGGAACAGGTAGGTAAGCCAAAATGGTACGAAAATCTAGGTATTTCTTACAATGGAACCTTGCTCAACCAGTTTTCATTTTATGATACCGCCTTTAATTTTCAGCAATTAAAAGATACCATGCTCTGGGGTGCACAACACCAGATCCCGATCTCTTTAACCCTTCCGGCTGTGGGGCCGCTGCTGTTTACCCCATCCATCTCCTATGCAGAAAACTGGTATAGCCGTAAAATGGACCGTCATTGGGAGGATTCAATTGGCGGTGTGGATACCACCGTCCAGCGGGGCTTTTTTGCTGCCCGCCAGATGTCCTTCGGGATAGCCATGAATACACGTATTTTCGGGACGCTTAATTTTAAGAAGGGAAAAATCATGGCTATCCGCCATGAGATACGGCCAACCATCAGTCTTAATTATCAGCCGGATATGAACCGGCAGAATTATCAGAACCTGGAGATAAAGACCGACACGACTACCCGGACCATCAGGGTTTCCAAGTACGAGGGCAATATCGTTGGCGCTTTCGGGGAAGGAAGTTTCGGCGGGATTAATTTCGGATTGGATAATATCCTCCAAATGAAGGTCCGTAATGATAATGACACGACCGGGGACCCGGAGAATGCCACAAAAAAAGTAAGCCTGATCGATGGGTTGAGTATTAATACAGGGTATAACATGATTGCGGATACCCTTAAATGGCAACCGATCAATATCTCTCTACGTACTGCCCTGTTCAATAATAAGATGAACGTGAACGCCAGTATGGTGATTGACCAGTATGCGACTGATGCCTATGGGCAGCGGATCAACGATCTGCTTTGGAAGCATGGGAAAATCGGCAATATTACCAGTGGCAATATTTCCATGTCCACTTCTTTTCAAAGCAAAAAAACGGATCAACGCTCAGATCAGCAAAGAATTGAGCCGGATCCAAATATGCCATATGACCAGCAACAGCGGCAAATGCAATATGTCAGAGACAACCCGGCAGAATTTGTTGATTTTAATATTCCCTGGAACTTACAGGCCTCATTTGCGCTGGGTTTTTTCAGGGTACCTACACCCGATTACAGAAGTTTCAGGAACCAGATTACATCGAGCGTCAATCTGAACGGGGATTTTAGCCTTACCCCAAAATGGAAAGCGGGTGGCAGCATGTATTTTGACGTCAAGACGCATAGTATCCAGATGCTTAGCTTGTTTTTAACCCGGGAAATGCATTGCTGGCAGATGTCTATAAATGTTTCTCCTATTGGCCGGTTCAAATCCTTCAGTATTATCCTCAATCCTAAATCCGGCATCCTGCGGGATCTGAAAATCAACAGGTCCAGGTCCTTTTACAACTAAATAAGGCCAGTTTTGATTAAATTCCCTATTTGTCCTGGATTTCAGGAGATAAATTAAAGAAAACCAATAATTTTCCTTTAATTTCCGTAATTAAAATTTAAAGAATAAATTTGCGGATTACAATACTAACGATTGATCTAAGGAAAAAAAGCATATATGTTATCTAAGAAAACCCAATACGCGTTCAAGGCACTGATGTATTTATCGCAACAGATGGACGAGGGCCCGGTACTGATTGCAGAAATTTCCCGCAGGAAGAAGATCCCGCTTAAATTCCTGGAAAACATCCTCTTAGAAATGAAAAAGGAGGGTATACTGGGTAGCAAAAAGGGCAAAGGCGGTGGTTACTTCCTGGCAAAAAAACCGCAGGATATCATTCTGGCGGAGGTCATGCGCCTGATAGAAGGCCCCATTTCCCTGCTTCCCTGTGTCAGTTTGCATTTTTACAAAAAATGCGAGAATTGTAACGAAGACAGCTGTGGCCTTAGAGAAGTCCTGATACAAGTCCGGGACGCTAACTTAGCAATCCTTGAACACCGGACTGTGGCGGATCTGACCTAAGCAACTGTCCCCTAATGGGATAAGCTGGCCTAGTGTTGACGGCTATTAAAATTTTTTTATAATAAATGCGCCGGATGTGACATGTATAAATTGAACATGTATCATCCGGCGCATGGGTTATGTGAGGCCTTTACAGCAACCAAATAAGGCTTGGAAACAGGGACCTTATCACGATAATGCCTAACTCTGTTTAGGTGCCTGAGGTTTTTCTTTCGAACTTTCTTTTTTCTTGGTGACTTTTGGTGCGAACATGGCCAGCATCCTTCTGCCTTCCATTTTTGGCATACTCTCCAGTGATCCGACATCTGCGAGTCGCTCCGCAAATTTCAATAAAAGCAATTCTCCCCTATCTTTAAACATAATAGCACGGCCTTTAAACTGAACATAAGCTTTCACTTTATTGCCATCCTGCAGGAATCTTTCTGCATGTTTGGCCTTAAAATCAAAATCATGATCATCCGTGCTTGGCGTAAATCTAATTTCTTTCAACTCGCTTTGTTTGGAGTTGGCCTTCATCTCTTTTTCCTTCCGCTTTTTCTCGTAAAGGAATTTCTTATATTCAACTACTCGACATACGGGAGGAGCAGCATTGGGCGAAATCTCTACCAGATCCAATTCCAGGTTTGCAGCAATCTTGCGAGCCTCCTCAATAGGATAAACGCCCACTTCGACATTGTCTCCAACTAAACGAACTTCCGGTACTCTGATACGTTCATTAATGCGATGTTCCGGTTCAATCTGTCTTTGAAAACGACGATTATTTTTTCTATGTACTAATGCCATTCACAATTTTTTGGTGAATTAAATTAAAATTTGTTTTAAAAATAAAAACTACTGCAAATATTGTACATTAGTTTGAAACCACAAAAAATCCTTTTCACCTGCGGTCTTGAGGGCGGCCCATACGGCCGTGATTTCCAGCTTTGAGGCCGGCTCCTTTTATTCCTGGATCCTCAGGTTGTTCTGACTTTTACAGGTTCTGCCCGCTTCCTTTATTTTAAAACGTTGAATATTCTGTACATTTTGGGTAGCAGGCTATACTGGCTGCCATAATAATTATTTATTATCATTGAAAATACATATTTCTTTCCCGATTTTGACTGCTGATATCCTGTATAAGCCTTACAGGCATGGATTGTACCGCTTTTCATTTTGGTGCCGTTATAAGTGGGCAGGGCTTCGTAAAAAGCAGCAAACCAGGATTGTTTTTGGGCGTATAGTAAGGCTTTTACCTCGGCGTGTGCGGTAACATAATTTTGAGGAGAGAGTCCGCTGCCATCCATAATGCTCAATTCGGCTTCCCCGATGCCGCGGTCTTTCCAAAACTTTTG
>DATJDF010000689.1:0-5152 GCA_035497555.1 Arachidicoccus sp.
ACCGCCTATTACGAGGAAGGTATTTTGGATAAAGCATATAATTATCCATGGATCTTCGTGCTACTACCTTCGATCGGTATAACCATGATCTACTTTCTGCGTAAATATGCCTTTAAGAACAAACAGAATAAGGGTATCAAGGAGATTTATCATACTATGGAAGAACGCAGAAATGAACTGCCTGCTTTCAAAATCCCATCGCACTATATAAATGGATTTCTTACCGTTATCTTTGGCGGATCCACTGGTGTAGAAGTGTCTACAGTGGTCGCTACTGCTACTGTTGGTGCCGTAGCCCGCAAAAAATCCAAAGTAGCCAAAGCACATAAAACAGAATTAATCTGCGCAGGTGTTGCCGCTGGGATCGCCACTCTTTTTGGCAGCCCCTTAGCGGGATTACTTTTTGCCGTGGAGGTCATTGCCCGCCGCGTTTCAAAAACGATTCTGCTGAGTTGCCTTTGTTCCATATCTGTATCATGGCTGTTTATGTTCCTTATTGAAAATGAAATGATTTTCAAGCAGTTATCGGTATCAGGCTGGCATTTTAAGGCCTTGCCCTTTCTGTTTATCGTAAGTGCAATCGCCGGACTACTCGCAGTTTATTTTACCAAATCTGTCATCTTCATTAAAGAGAAATTTGGTAATATCCGTAATAATTTTGTCCGGGTAAATTTAGGTGCATTGCTGGTTGGACTCGCCATTCTTGCTTTCCCGCAACTTTATGGCGATAGTTATCATGCCTTGCCCGACTTATTAACCCGCATACAGGAAGAATCTTTCACGATTCCATTCGCCCTGACGATTTTATGCATATCCTTACTCAAACCACTGGTGGCGTCACTAACACTTGGAGCAGGTGGAGATGGCGGTGTTTTCGCACCTTCGATCATTGGTGGTGCGGTTTTCGGCATGTTTGCGGCGGTGGTTTGCAATCAGCTTTTTGGTATGCATTTAAATGTACTAAATTTTGCGCTGATCGGCGGTGGTGCCATGTTGAGTGCAGCAATACACGCGCCTCTTACTTCTCTGTTTCTGACCTGTAACCTGGTGAATAACGGATTTGATCTGTTTATTCCCATGCTTGTCTGCTGCTTTATTGCCAAATACACCGCGAAAATGGTATGTAGTTATACCGTTTATAGCTATAAAGGCAAGAAGATCAAGCCCAAAGAATTGCCGGACCCGGAGATGCATTTAGCAGGTTGAATAGTTCACCCAGGAAGTCCACAAATAGCGTTGATTGTGGTTCAGTGAGGGTTTCTCGAACTTGTTTCCAAGACTTTTAATATGCCCTGAAATACAAATAAACATTTTGGCCCCTGAGTCCAATTCCCGAAGAAAATTAAACGATTTTAATCATGAAAAAAGCCTCTACTAATTAATGTAGAGGCTTTTTCGTAATAATCTAAGTAATTATATCTTTTGGGATAATTATCTTTTTTGGGCGTAACGCTTGTTGAATTTATCAATACGACCCGCAGTATCTACCAATACATTTTTACCTGTATAGAAAGGATGCGAAGTGTTTGAAATTTCCAATTTGATAACAGGATATTCTACGCCTTCAAAAACAGTTGTTTCAGTAGAAGCAGCTGTTGAGCGAGATAAAAATTCTACACTGTTACTCATGTCTCTGAAGACAACAAAACGATAATTCTCAGGATGGATACCTTTTTTCATAATAATGAATGGTTTTAGGCAACACGGATTTTGCCGTGTATTTTTAATAATAATTTGGGGGCAAAAGTAAACCTTCTTTTAATGTCTGCAAAGAAATATCAGTTAACTTTCGAAAAATCACCCATATATATCTTAACTAATTAATATTAAGCAACTTTCATAGACCCTAATTTGCTTATATTAAACTGTTGTTGTGCATAATCCAGGGTGACCGTAAATTTCCGTTTATTGGTTCCCGGGATTTCAAACATCGCCTCCGTCAAGATACTTTCGCAAATACTTCTAAGGCCCCGGGCTCCTAATTTGAATTCCAGTGCTTTATCTGTGATAAAATCAAGTGCATCCAGTTCTATGACCAGTTTTACTCCTTCCATTTCAAAAAGACGGGTATATTGTTTGATCAGACTGTTCTTAGGGTCGGTCAGAATAGACCGTAAAGTAGCCTTATCTAAAGGATCCAGATGAGTGACAACGGGTAGCCTTCCTAAAAGCTCAGGAATGAGACCAAAGGACTTCAGATCCTGCGGATTGACAAATTGCAGGAGATTTTTCTTTTGTTCTTCCTGTAATTCTTTATTAACACTAAAGCCAATGGCATTGGTGTTTACACGACGGGCAATGATCTTATCAATGCCGTCAAAAGCCCCGCCACAGATAAACAAGATGTTCTGAGTCTTGATTTTAACCATCTTCTGCTCAGGATGCTTACGGCCGCCTTGTGGGGGCACGAGTGCTTCGGTACCTTCAAGCATTTTCAGCAAACCTTGTTGAACCCCTTCCCCACTGACATCCCTTGTAATAGAAGGATTATCGTTCTTACGGGCAATTTTATCTATTTCATCAATGTAAACGATACCCCGTTCAGCAGAAGGAACATCATAATTACAATTCTGCAGTAGCCTTGAGAGCATACTCTCGATATCCTCTCCTACGTAACCGGCTTCTGTAAATACAGTCGCGTCAACTATGGCAAAAGGTACATTGAGCATTTTTGCGATACTTTTTGCAAGCAGCGTTTTGCCGGTACCTGTTTCACCAATCATGATGATATTGCTTTTTTCAATCTCAATATCGTCATTTTGGATTTTCTGCGTAACCCTTTTATAATGATTATAGACAGCTACTGATAATATCTTCTTAGCATCTTCCTGACCAATCACATATTGATCCAGGAATTTCTTAATCTCAATAGGTGTTTTAAGTTCAAGCTCTGTCTGTTTTGGATTCTTGGATGAGTGGGATTTATCAAATTCAAGTTCTTGTTCGATAATTTCACCCGCATTTTGTATACATTGGTCGCAAATATCAGCGTCAATACCAGAAATCAACATCTTTACTTCTGATCTTGATCTTCCACAAAAGGAACAATGTGTATGTGTGTTTTTAGCCATAATTTAATGCTCGTTACAAAAGGAAGAGCAATTTAAATGCCCGATCCTTCTGCAAAATTAATAAAACCGCTGCAAACAGCGGTTTTATTATTGTTTTTATCTTTAAAGATGTTATAATTTCTCTAATACCGCGTCAACAATTCCGTAATTTACAGCTTGTTCCGCATCCATATAGAAATCCCGGTCAAAATCCTTCAGGACCTGTTCAACTGATTTATCACAGTTTTTTGCGAGCAGCTGGGCACCCATTATTTTCGTTTTCTCAATTTGCTCTGCCTGTATTTCGATATCTGCTGAGGTTGCCTGAAAATAGCCGCCAATACTGGGCTGATGTATCATAACTTCTCCATGCGGGAAAATAAACCGGCGACCTTTGGTGCCAACGCTGAGCAGTATTGAACCCATGGAGGCTGCCATTCCCATACAAATTGTGCTCACAGGGGAAGAAATCATCTCAATGGTGTCATAGATGACCATACCACTTGTAACAACCCCACCGGGGCTATTAATATAAAATTTAATTTCTTCACCGGGTTTATCTGCTTCCAGTAGCAAGAATTTACTGACCAATTCCCGGGCAGATTTATCATCCACAATTCCCCAGAGATAAACTGCTCTTTTTTCTAAAAAAAGCTCTTCCTGCTTCTTTAGTAATAAAGGTGATTTCTGTTCTTCACCCGCACCGGGTTTAGTTTCTGGTTCGTTTTCTTCCTCTTCTTCGCTGTGAATAAAATAAGGTGATTTATATAATGTATTCATAATTGATGCTATTTTAATGCAGGTAACTATTCGGATTTAGATTTTTTAGGATTGGAGATCAATACTTCATCGACCAGTCCATATTCTTTGGCTTCCTGTGCCGTCATCCAGAAATCGCGGTCGCGGTCGACCGCCACTTGGGAGGCGTCCTTGCCACTGTGTTCGGCAATGATATTATCGAGTTCATTTTTTATTTTCCTGATTTCACGGGCCGTAATTTGGATATCAGAAGCCTGACCACCAATGGCGCCACTGGGCTGATGTATCATTATACGGCTGTGTTTGAGCGCACTACGCTTACCTTTAACGCCGGCTGCCATTAATATAGCTGCCATTGAGGCCGCCATACCTGTACAAATGGTGGAGACGTCCGGTGAGACAAACTGCATGGTATCGTAAATTCCCAGACCGGCATACACACTGCCTCCAGGGCTGTTAATATACATCTGAATGTCACGGGTACGGTCCACACTATCCAGAAATAACAACTGAGCGGTAACAATATTGGCCACATAGTCATTGATCCCTTCGCCCAAAAAGATGATTCGGTCCATCATTAATCGGCTAAATACATCCATAGAAGCCACATTCATCGGTCGTTCCTCGATAATATAAGGGGTCAGGTTGGTAAAACTGTTCCCGTAATTATGCATTACACCGCTACTAATGCCGCGATGTTTGATGGCATATTGCTCAAATTCTTTTCCTATGTCCATAAATATTAATATTAAGGTTTGAAGTTATTCAATTTTTGTGAATCCACTAGGTGATTCCATAAAAGTATTCAAACTTCGTGCAAGTCCGATTTGACCGACAAAAAGGCAGATTTATAGTGACACCATTGATCATTCATAGAGCAAAAGGCATTTCTTGCAACCAGCGTTTCCTTACAAATAAATACGGCAGCGCCTTTTGGGTACTGCCGTATTTATACTGTTGCTTTTTTAAGAATTAGTGAAATTCGTTAAAATTGTTTAAAGCTATAACCTTCTAGTGGTTATGATCATGTCCGTGATCATGATCATGGCCGTGTTCATGTTCATGCTGATGTTTTTGCAACATTTCTGTAAAAGCAGCTTCTGAAATTGATTCATCCTTAGCTTTTACCTGTGGTTCCAGCGCTTCAAATAATTTACTGATCCGGATCTGGCCATAAGCGTCATCAATGAATTTTTTGTCTGCCATCATTTTACTGACATATTCCTCAATCCAGGGTTCATTACCTTGCAGTTCCATCTGACCACCCAAGTAGCCCATCAGCTGATGTCGTGCAAAATCCTTAAGTTCCTCATTTTCAAAATTTACGTTATTGTCGCTGCTGA
>DATJDF010000690.1:0-5451 GCA_035497555.1 Arachidicoccus sp.
CCGGCAGCCATTACAGCTCATACCGTTTATTATATATGTATGTATCATGATAACAAAGTTCAATATGTAATAGTAAGACCAGCACCCCAACCCATGTCGCTGTCATAATGAGTAGAAAGGCCGAAGTTTTTGGTAAGGATATACTTCCCTCCTACCATATATTCTCTGTCTGTATTCACCATAAAGGCGGCTCTCAGTCTTGGCGTCAACGCGATGTCCTCCCGCATCAGTTGCATCCGGAAATATCCGTTATGGTCCACGCTCGCGTCCAGAACGGCCAACCAGGGTAAGGTATATTCAACCCCGACATGCAGGACTTTACGGTCATCTTTGGTGTTCTTTTGGCCAAAAAAACTTTTATCGCGGGCCGAATTTCTGCGGTAACGCCAGTCGATTCCTACATATGGAAAAAGCCATTGCATTTTACCTATGTACCTGCCAAAATGTGTTTCTACTTCATAGCCATTATCGGCATTATACCCCAGTCGCCATTCACTCTGAAATCCCCACCTGGTATTAGCGTACATCAGCGAACCGTCATTGCCATTGGTGGCGAAGTCATTTTGCGCTGTTAAATGGAACATTCTGTCATCCATTTTAAGCATCTTATAGGCCATTTGCGGATGGGGAATTTCCGGATTGGGAGCGCTGTTTTCATAACTGAAAATCCGGCCCATCCCACTCATCATGTGATACAGTATATGACAATGAAAGAACCAGTCACCACTTTCTGAAGCGCTGAATTCTAATGTGTCGGTTTCCATGGGCATAATATCCAGTACATTTTTCATGGGCGACCTGTCCCCGAATTTATTGCGCACCCTAAAATCATGACCATGAAGATGCATCGGATGGCGCATCATGGAATTGTTGTATAAAATTATACGGACGTTCTCTCCTTGTTTGATCTTTATCTTATCGCTCTCGGAAACTGTTTTATTGTCCATCGTCCAGACATACCGGTTCATATTGCCGGTCAACTCAAATTTCAGCTCTTTCCATGGGCCGCTGGGCAGTACTGTACTCTCTGTGGCCTGCAACATATTATAGTTCAAAGTTAAAATGCCTTCCTTAGGTATTTCTTTTCCCATTCCCATTGCATTTACCTTATTCCCTCCCATGTCTTTTTTCACCAGATCCATACCGCACTGTTCACATTTACCCGGTGCAGAAGATGTCACTTTCGGATGCATTGGACAGGTGTAAACCTGCTCAGTCTTTTCATTATTTGCTGTGTTCATCTTAGGAGCCTCAGTTTTCATTTGCTTCATGTGATCCATTTCACCGCTATCCTTCATGCTGTTCATGGCAATCATTCCATCCATATCATGTTCCTCCACATTAGGCGTACCCTGGTGATTATGGCTGCCACTATTTCTCATTTCAGGATACATTACGCTGTTCATGTCCATTTCCTGTAAGGACATCTTCATACCCATGGGCTCCATATCTCCATTCATTTTCATCATATCATTCATCATCTTCATGCCCCGGAAATACTTCAGCTTCGGCAATTTCTGGGCGGGCATTTTCATTCCACTGCCGAGCCAAATCGATGCCGATCCAGTCCGGTCCTCAGCTGTAGCCCGAAATTCATACTGCATAGTTTCCGGTATGGTTAAAACAACATCATAGGTTTCGGAAGGACCGACAATCATCCTGTCCACCATAACGGGTTCAACATCATTGCCGTCATTGGCCACGACCATTAATTGACCACCACCATAGCTAAGCCAGAAATAAGAAGAAGCGGCACCGTTGACGATACGGAGCCTAACCTTGTCCCCGCCTTTGAAAGCAGGAAACGACTCAGAAGTGCTGCCATTCGCCAAAAATCTTTCATAATAAACATCACTTACATCCATGGCCTTCATTCTTTTCCATTCGCTCGTCAGTTTCACTCCTAACTTCCCCGCGCTTATCGCTTCCGAATAACTCTGCACGGCTCCCTTCTTAATAGAAAACCAATCATTTGCCGTATGTAACTGTCTTTCTATCTCCTTCGGCTTCATATCACTCCAATCGCTAAGCACAACCGGGATCGTTGGAATGGGTGGTTCTGTTCTTTTATTAAATATTAAAGCACCGTAAAGGCCAATCTGTTCTTGCAATGAAAAGTGGCTGTGGTACCAATAGGTACCTGCCTGAACAACCGGAAATTTATATATATGTGTCGTGTGCGGTGGAATAGGTAATTGGGTAAGAAATGCAACGCCATCCATCCGTTCAGGTAATTGTACTCCATGCCAGTGTACGGCCGTTGGCTCATCGCCATTATTGTGAACATAAATAAGCGCCGTATCACCAATAGTAAATACCAAAGTAGGGGCAGGAATGCTGCCGTTAACAGCGATTCCTTTACGCTTTTTCCCCGTGTAGTTCACTACAGTATCAGTAACATAGAGATCGTAACGTACCGTTTTTACTCCCGGAGTGCCCTTTGGAAAATGAATACCAGCATTCGCTCCCTTTATGGATTTATGCTCGATACCTACTTCCAGGTTAGAAATCTCTCCCGTAGGCGGAGGGGCATCTAGCGGCGTCAACGGCGCAACTGGCGCAGAAAACTGCTTAAAGGGTGTATAAGTATCATTATTCCCATGATCGAACTTTAGGCCCGACTGCCCAAAACCCTTTACTAGATTAAAGGCTAGAATGATATAAAAAATTAGGTATTTCATCCGTAAAAAATTGGTTGTTATTTGACCAAAAGGCCTTGATATGCACAAACGGAAACGATCAAGGCGCAACCAGTGCTGTTAAACCCATGGGATCTAAAAAGCACTTAAGGTCAAATGGTCATTTGATTTAAATCATTAATTATTTTGCGAGCAGATACAGTAATAGATAATCAGCCGGGCTTGCACAGAACCAGGCTCAATTTTGCTGAACACTCAGTCCACCCTGAACGGAGCTAGACTTCATTATCCACCTGCCAGCTCTTTCTCTGCGGTTAATCCACTGCTAAAAACGCGCCGAATACCCGAACATCTCAAGCTTGTTATAGCTTTTAGTCCCTTGAGTCACCTCCAAAAGAGGCCTGCCTAATTCCCTATCAGCTTCAGGTCTATATTAAAAATAGTTAGTCTAATAAAAACAACCTGAATCCAAGTTTGCACGCAGCCTTAGCAGGACTCAAAATCTATCACTCAGACATGATGACATTTTCAGGCACTTATATTCACGCAATTTTCAGGCGACTATTTTCCGAGAACCTCCTTAACAGATCCACAAGTGGGCATACGGCTCCCCATATAGGGGTTTTTGATATCTTCAACCTCACTCAACCAAGACGCTTTTACCATCGGACAATAATCTTTATAAAGCGGTTTCGACGTGCCAAATGCTTTTACCAAGCGATAAATATCCTCACTTAGTCTATTAAAATAGACCCGCTGTTGCTTAATGTCGTCCTTACTGTCAGCAATTTGACCGGATTTTTGGGCTGCACTACGCAGAACAGCTAAATAGGCATCTTTTCTTCTATCACCCGTCAGTTGTTTACTAAGATCTATTAAAGCAGTGCGCAACTGCGTACCGGCACTGGCAGCCTGTTTGCTATCATCAGATACCAGGTCATTTTTTAAATGCAAATACCAATTGATGGTTGTATTCAGCGTCATTTTCTGGGAGGGATGAATCTCTGCTGCTAATGTGGAAATTACTTTCTGCGCCTTCACAAAAGAAAGACACCCACACGTAAAAAAAGCGGTAACAATAAGTGCTACCGTAAATATGTTTGATTTCATTTTTTATGATTTTAATTTCTTTAATTATTATGTATTAAGAGCAGTCCGTACTTTCTCGCCAACTGCTTTGTCTATGAACTATCCAATTAAGTGACTTCGATTAATTTGGGCGGGCGCCAGACAAAAAAGAAACCTCCTGGAAAGATAAATTCCGGAGCATAATAATTATGTTCTCTGACGCTAAATATTATTTGCACCAAAGTCAGGTTAAACGTAGGCAACACTACACTAACAGGCACTTGAGCGTGACAGGTATTATGTGCGCAATTAGTACCTGAATTATTCTTAGTCGATTTATTTGATTGATGATCTGTACAGCAATTTTTATACGCGTTGCCTTCAGGAGTCATATTTCCACAAGTCGTTGACACAACTGTACTAATACGCATATGGCATGCGAAAGAAGTCTTCGGCAAAAAGTAAAAGCCGAGAACACTGATTAAAAAAAATATGAATACTTGTTTTCTCAAAATCTATAAATTGCATCGTAAAAATCGCAATACAAAGATAATTTGATTATC
This sequence comes from Arachidicoccus sp., assembly GCA_035497555.1. Lineage (GTDB taxonomy): Bacteria > Bacteroidota > Bacteroidia > Chitinophagales > Chitinophagaceae > Arachidicoccus. The sequence continues at coordinate 4,271 of DATJDF010000690.1, forward strand.
AAAACAGATTTTACAGAATTTCTCTTGATTCTTATATAATTATCAGAATTCAGTTATGAAAGCTACATTCAATGCCTGAAACATTGGCTATATTCAATTAATACAAGCAAAAGGCCTTCAAAATCAATTATTTGAAGGCCTTTTGCGAATGACAATATAAAGACTGGTGCTATTTCAATGCCAATCACCAAGGGCTAATCCCGGTCACAGAATTGTTCTCATCACTGAAAAACTGACCATTTGGACCGTCTGCATCCAAGGTTGCCGCTTTTACTACTCTTGCAGCAGCATCCGGCACAGTGCCAGGGCCCATATTATTATTAAAATCTGTTTCGGTATAACCCGGATCGACAGCATTCACCTTAAAGGGTGTATCACGCAAGTCATAGGTCAGTAAAATGGTATAAGCGTTGAGCGCTGCCTTTGAGGAAACATAAGCTGCTGGCTTAACTGTATAAAAACTCCAGGAAGGATCGCTGTGAAGGGTAAGTGAACCCAACCCAGAGGTTACATTGACAATCCGCGGCTGAGACGACTGCCTAAGCAGATCTATAAATGCCTGCGTCACTTCAATAACACCAAAGAAATTGGTTTCAAATACTTCCCGGAAAACGCTGGTTTCCGCCTGAATCGATGTTTGCTGCTGATCCATGCGACCCAGAATGCCGGCATTATTTATCAGTACGTCCAAAACTTTAGTTTTCTCACCTAGTGTTTCCCGGGCTGCCTTTATTGAAGTCGCATTATTGACATCAATTTCTATTGCTTCAACCTGGTCTAAGCCTTCTGACTTTAACTGATCCACCGCCAGCCTGCCTTTCTCCAAATTCCGGCTGCCCAAAAACACATAATAGCCCAATTGTAATAATTGCCTGGCCGTCTCTAGTCCAATACTCTTATTGGCTCCTGTAACAAGAACTGTTTTCATATTTAAATATTTTATGCTGCAAATTTACCACCTACATCGTCCTTATCAGTGACACATCTGGCGGTTTTAATGGTACATTTCGCGGATGTTCGCCCGGTAAGCTGCCGGTGTTATTCCGGTTTCCCGTTTAAAGAATCGGTTAAAATAGGAAGCTTCTGCAAAACCCAGGTCGAAAGCAATTTCTTTTAATGTATTATCCGTGTGAAAAAGCAGGCGCCGGGCTTCCAAAACCAACCGTTCATGAATATGCTTT
>DATJDF010000691.1:0-4891 GCA_035497555.1 Arachidicoccus sp.
AATTATTTACCTTCAAAACAGGTGCAACTGTTCACAAGTGTTTATTTTTGTAGCGTATAATCCAAATTACTATGGCATCATTTAAAAATAAAGTGGTTGTTATTACGGGAGGATCCGAAGGTATCGGAAAGGCGCTGGTCCATATTTTTCTGGAAGCCGGCGCCAAAGTGGCTACCTGTGGCCGCAATTTCGATAAATTGTATCAGTTGCAGACTATCTATCCCAACAAACCTTTATTAACCCATGCCACCGACGTTAGTAAAGAAAGTGAGTGTAATCAGTTTATTCAGAAAGTAATTAAAGTATATGGGACGATCGATATTTTAATTAATAATGCCGGGATCTCCATGCGTGCACTGTTTAAAGATACCGAAGTAGAGACTTTACAGAAATTAATGGACGTGAATTTCTGGGGCGCCGTTTTCTGCACCAAATTTGCGTTACCTTTTATTATAGAGAATAAAGGCCATGTAGTGGGCATCTCCTCTATCGCCGGATTTAGAGGACTACCAGGGCGCAGTGGGTATTCAGCCTCGAAATTTGCATTAAACGGCTGGCTGGAAGCTCTCAGGAGCGAACTAGCAGATACGGATGTCAATGTGCTGGTGGCCTGCCCTGGATTCACAAATTCAAATATCCGAAAAGTAGCCCTCAATAAGGATGCTAAACCTGAAGCAGAATCACTGATGAAAGAAGAGAAAATGATGAGTGCCGAGGCCTGTGCAAACCATATTTTTAAGGCAATTGACCAACGGCGAAGGACGCTTATTTTGACCAACCAGGGCCGGGAAGCGGTTTGGGTCAATAAATTATTCCCTTCTTTGGCAGACAAGCTGATCCGGAAATTTTATTTTAAAAACGGTGAACTGATCAAATAAGGAATTTTTGCAAATGGCTATTATTACTTTATCGACAGATATTGGAACAAATGATTTTATAACCGGCGCGTTTAAAGGGCAGCTGCTGTCCGAAAATGCGCAGCTTCAGCTTGTCGATATTACCCATCAGCTGTCCTCCAGTAATTTTGCTGAGGCCGCTTATATCTGTAATAATGCCTTTGTCTATTATCCCGAGGGAACGATTCATATCGTACTCACCAATATGTTTGAATATCCCCACCGGCACTTCCTGCTCGCTAAATATGGGGAGCAGTTCATCCTCTGCCCGGACAATGGTATGCTGACCATGATATGCAGACAACAACCCAAAGATGTATTTCGGATATCCCTTCCCGAATCTACTCCACTTAGTACCATGGCCTTTCTTGCTGCGTATGCGCGCAGCGCAGCACAGCTGGCCAAAGGTAAATATCCGATACAAGTTGGAGAGAAGTTTGAAAAATATATCGAACGTTATCCCATGCGGCCGACTTTTGGAGACGATTGGATTGACGGTCAGATCATTTTTATTGATAAATTTGAAAATGTCGTCGTCAATATTAACCAGGAAGAATTTGAAGCCTGCAGGAAAGACCGTTCCTTTGCCATTACCTTCGGTCGTAATTATGCCAATAATCAGATTGACCGTATTATGGAAAACTATGCAACCGCAGGCAATGATGAGTGTCTGGCGACATTCAATTCGGCAGGCATGCTGGAACTTTCTATCCGTAACGGGAACATGGCCGGGCTTTTCGGATTACAGGGCTTTAAGGAAGAAAACCAGGCCGTTCAGCATATCCTGAATAGTTCCGGTTCTGCAAACAAACGCAATTGGTTTTACCAGACGATCCGTATCTTTTTCACCTAAAATCCAGCTTCTTGAAATACTATATTATTGCAGGCGAAGCCAGCGGAGATTTACATGGCAGCAACCTGATCATTGAGCTGCAAGCTTTGGATCCGGAAGCTGACATTCGCTGTTGGGGTGGCGACAAAATGGCGGCTACCGGTGCTAAACTGGTGAAACATTACCGGGAGCTGGCTTTTATGGGCTTTATTGAGGTGGTAGCCAATTTGCGTACCATATGGAAAAATCTGGCATTCTGTAAAAAAGATATGGAAGCCTTTCAGCCCGATGTTCTTATACTGATTGATTACCCTGGGTTCAACTTACGCATTGCAAATTGGGCGCATGAAAAGAATTTAAAGGTTGTCTATTATATTTCACCGCAGGTATGGGCCTGGAAGGAAAGCCGGGTACCTCAAATGAAAAAGACCATCGATAAGATGCTGGTGATTCTGCCTTTCGAAAAAGCCTACTTTAAAGACAAATTTAATTGGGATACGACTTATGTAGGACATCCGCTTGTGGGTGCTATCGAATCCTTTAAAGCGGGTAATCACGCGTCGCTGCAGAACCTCAAGGGGAAGAAAATTATCGCAGTACTTCCTGGTAGCCGCAAACAGGAAGTACGCATTAAGTTGCCGATCATGCTGGCGGTGGCACCCTTTTTCCCTGATTATCAATTTGTGATTGCGCAGGCACCTTCTCTTGGTGAAGATTTCTATGCGCCGTTTATCGGTAAACATCCCAACGTCTCCTCTATTCAAAACCAGACCTACGCACTGCTTTTGCAGGCAGAAGCCGCCATGGTGACAAGCGGCACAGCGACCCTGGAGACGGCCTTATTTGGTGTACCGGAAGTTGTCTGTTATAAAGGTAGTGCTGTTAGTTACCAGATTGCTAAAAGACTGATTAAGGTAAAATATATTTCCCTGGTGAATCTGATTATGGATCGGTTAGTCGTTCAGGAGCTGATCCAAAATGATCTAAACGTTCCCAGACTCGCCCAAGGGCTGCGTGTGCTTCTAAAAGACCCGAATAAAAAGTTGCAGTTAGACCGTGACTATGCTGAACTTAAGCAACTTTTATCTGCTGGCGGGAATGCATCAAGAAATGCCGCTCAGGAAATTCTTCATTTTCTGGAGGCTGCAAAATCCTAAGCCCTGTTTTCTTTGGAAATGATTCTATCTTCTGTTAACCATCCATTATCATTAACTACATGATGCTAAGAAGCTAAATCTGTGCTCCATTATTCAAAGTTTATAATAAGGATTTATTAATTTTTTGAGGGCTCGATCGAAAGTACCAGGCTGGTTATTCAGAGCACTATAACGACTCTTTAAAATTCTTATATGCCCGCTGTATCACTTTTTGGCATCGAGGCAAGCCAGAAAAAGCAGCCGTTGAAGATGGATAAGAAAACCGGCCTAAACTGCAGTTTTTCGGGCTGGAAATCGGCACACTTATAATTAATAGATAGCGAAGAAATTTATTGCTGAATTACTCGTATATTTAACCTGAGAAGTCATTATAATCAGTATTTAATTTTTTTTATGGAGATATTGCATGTCACGGCCGAATGCTATCCGGTGGCAAAGGTAGGTGGATTGGGAGATGTGGCGGGTGCATTACCTAAATATCAATGTAAGCACGGTCACCAGGCAAAGTTGGTCATGCCAATGTATAAAACAACTTTTCTCAATAACCACAGCTGGGAGGTGGATTATAAAGGACGTGCGAACCTGGGAGATTATTTTTTTAATTTTACCGTAATCAGGGAAAAAGACAAGACGCTTGGTTTTGACTTATATCTGATCGATATTAATGGACTGCTGGACCGACCAAAAGTCTATGGATATGATGATGATGCGCAACGTTTCATTGCCTTTCAGATTTGTGTGGCCATGTGGTTACGCCAGTGGCAGACCTTTCCAGACGTCGTACATTGTCATGATTACCACAGCGGACTCCTGCCTTTCTTCTTCAAGTTTTGTTACCCCTTTAACGTCTTGAAAAATGTTCCTACTGTCCTTACAATCCATAATGCAGAGTACCAGGGTTGGCTGGACTGGCGAAAAAGTAATTGGATTCCCCCATTTGATGAGTGGAAATCCGGCTTATTGGAATGGAATAAAACCATTAACCCCTTAGCCAGTGCCATTAAAAATGCCTGGGCCGTATCTACTGTTAGTCCAAGCTATCTGGAAGAATTACGCTATAAAAGCAATGGACTGGAGGCCTTATTTGAATACGAAAAAGGGAAATGTTCAGGCATCCTGAACGGGATTGATACCGAAGTCTGGAATCCTGGAACGGACCCGCTGATTGAATTTAATTTTGATCTGGCAAATGTGGATAAGGGAAAATATCAGAACAAAGAAGATATCTGTGGTAATTTTGACCTCGATGCGGACCGGCCGCTGATAACTTTTATTGGCCGGCTCGTCGGTGAAAAGGCAGCCGATGTCTTACCCGACAGTATTGCTGCTGTCCTTCGTGAACTGGACGGAAAGGTGAATTTTCTGATACTGGGTAACGGGGAGCCTAAAATTGAAGCGGGTCTCAGCGCGCTGAAAGGGTACTTCCCGAATAGTTACGATTTTTACCGTGGCTATAATGAAACACTAAGCCATAAACTCTATGCCGGTGCTGATTTCCTCTTAATGCCCAGCAGGGTCGAACCATGCGGCCTGAATCAGATGTATGCACTTCGCTACGGAACCCTTCCCATGGTTCGGCGGGTGGGTGGTTTAAAAGATACTGTTACCGATATCGGTGATGGTGGTTTTGGCTTTTGTTTTAACCATGCCAGTGTGGATGATATCGTCAGTACCTGCCACCGGGCAGTAGCACTGTTCAATCAACCTAAAAAGCTCACAGCCGCCAGAAAGAAAATGATGCAGATCGACCATAGCTGGGATAATACAGTCCAGCAATATATTGACCTTTATACATCCCTTAGACCTTAAGACAAACCAATTTATCACTCTGTAAAACAATCCAATATGAGCTTTTCCTCTGATAAAGTTGTAGCCGTTATTTTGGGCGGAGGCGCGGGCTCCCGTCTGTATCCCCTGACGGCAACCCGCTCTAAACCTGCCGTGCCTATTGCCGGCAAATACCGGCTGGTCGATATACCGATCAGCAATTGCATGAATTCCGGGAT
>DATJDF010000692.1:0-8309 GCA_035497555.1 Arachidicoccus sp.
TATACTGATCCTTTCCACCATAATGATCGTGAAAGACACCCAGTATATTCAAAACAGGGACAAGGGATATGCTCAAAATGGACTGGTTTATACACCGCTGACCGGCTATTTGGGTAAAAATTATGGTGCACTCAGAAATGAACTTATGGCCAGTGGTGCGGTTACAGGAGTAACCAGAAATATGTCGCCCATTACTGAGCGATACAGTGATGGATGGGGGATCAGCTGGACGGGGTCCACTAAAGAAGATGAGACAACAGACTTTATCCGCTTCAGCACAGACGCAGATATGGTCAGTACCATGAAGATGAGATTGATAGATGGGAGAGATATTGATATTTATAAATATCCTTCTGATAGCACCGCCATGATGCTGACAGAATCTGCCGTAAAAGTGATGCGCCTTAAATCCCCCATTGGTACCTTGGTTAAAGATATGGGTATGGATTGGCATGTAGTAGGTGTTATAAAAGATTTTATCATTGAGCAGCCATTTGATAAAATTAATCCCATGATCATAGAGGGGCCAATTTCTGGTTTGAATATCATACATTACCGTTTGAATCCGGATCATCCTGCGACAGATAATCTAGCGGTCATTAAGACCATTTTTGAGCGGTACAATCCTGAATTTCCTTATGAATATAAGTTTGCGGATGCTACCTATGCTGAGAAATTTAAGGAAACAAAGAAATATGGCCAGCTTTCCTTTCTTTTCGCCGGTTTAACCATTTTTATTTCTTGTTTAGGGCTGTTTGGCTTAATCACCTACATGGCAGAGACAAAAACAAAAGAAATTGGCATAAGAAAGGTACTGGGTGCGTCCGTCGGCGGAATTATTGGATTACTTTCTAAAGGGTTTTTGAAATTGATCTTACTTGCCTTTGTCATTGCAATACCTATATCATTATATATCATGCAGCGTTGGCTGTCCAGTTCAGCCTATAGTGTAAAGATTTCCTGGTGGTGGTTTGGTGTAACAGCTGTCCTGGCACTGGCCATTTCCTTTTTGACAGTGAGTTTCCAGGCCCTGAAAGCGGCAAGAGCGAATCCTGTTAGTAGTCTTAAAACGGAGTAAGCCTGCGCTTATCTGAATAAACTGGAGGTCTGATAGGGCCGTCATTAAAGTTTTTATTATGTGGAGACATTACATTATTACCGCTTGGCGGAGTCTAAAGAGGAATAAACTATTCTCCAGTCTGAACATATTTGGGTTGGCTATTGGTATGGCCGGTACAATTTTAATTGCCATCTGGCTTCAGAACATGTTAAGTTATGACCGTTTCCATAAAAATGAGGATCAGTTATTTGTTTTGAGCAATCTGGATACAATTGATGGTGAAATACATGCTTGGAAGTCTACCCCGAGAATTTTGGGTCCTAGTTTGGAAAAGGTGACTCCAGAGATTGAAGAAATGACAAGGTTCCTTGATGGCAAGAATTTTTTATTTACCAGCGGGGAAAAACGCCTTAGTGGTCAAAACGGTGCATTTGTAGATAAAGGTTTTTTTAAAATGTTCAGCTTTCCGCTAATTGAGGGTGGGGTTGGTAAGGACTGGGAAAATGGCGAAGGGATTATATTGACGGAGGCTTTTGCTAAATCACTATTTGGCAAGGAAGATCCGGTGGGGAAAGCCGTAAAATTGGATAGCACGGATTATGTAACTGTATCTGGTGTACTAAAAGATTTACCGCCTAATACAATTTTTCAGAGCCCTTATTATCTCAGTTGGGAATACGGTCGAAAGATGAATGGGGAAGATGTCAGGTGGGGAAGCAATACCGTTATGACCTTCGTGAAATTGGTCGCGGGGACAAATCTGGCAAGCTTTAATGCAAAGATTAAAAATTTTATTGGGGAACATGTGTCGGAGATCACAAATAAAATATTTGCTGAGCCATTAAAGAATAATTTTCTATATAATGAGGATCAGAATGGAAGATTTGTAACGGGAAGAATTGTACTAGTTCGGTGTTTTGCCATCATAGGCGTGCTTCTTTTATTAATTGCCTGTATCAACTTTATGAACCTGAGTACCGCTCAAAGTGAGAAAAGAGCCCGGGAAGTCGGGGTTAAAAAGGTAATTGGCGCATCGAAGAAAAAACTGATCTTTCAGTTTCTGACGGAGAGCATCTTACTGTCGGTGATTGCCTTTGTGTTGGCGATATTTATTGTCATGCTGGTTTTGCCGGTATTTAATAATTTAGTCGAAACAAGACTTAGTCTTCATTTTGGTGGGACTATATGGTTAGTGGCCATAGGCTTTGTTTTATTCACAGGGCTGCTGGCAGGCAGTTATCCTGCCTTTTTTCTTTGCTCTTTTAAACCTATTGTCGCGTTGAAAGGGGTTGTGGCCCATGCGAATACTAAAATCAATGCCAGGTCTGTTCTGGTGGTTTTGCAATTTATGGTGGCCATTGTCCTGATTCTGTCTACAATTATGATTACGCAAGACACTTTATATGTTCAAAGCAGAGACAAGGGCTACAAGCAAGATGGCTTAATGTTCTCATACATGACAGGGGAACTGAAAAATAACTACTTGCCCTTACGTAATGAACTACTGCGTAGTGGAGCTGTAGCGGAGATTTCAAAGAATATGTCACCGGTTACAAGCAGATCATCCGACGGATGGGGGATGACCTGGCCAGGGTCCACCCAGGCTGATGAAAAGACGGACTTTCTTAGGTTCGGAACGGATGCCGATATGGTAAAAACGATGAAAATGAGTTTAGTGGAGGGAAGAGATATTGATATTTATAAATACCCAGCTGATAGTTCGGCTATGTTACTCACGCAGTCTGCTGTGAAGATAATGCGATTGAAATCACCTCTGGGGGCATTAATAGGGGCTAATGGAGGAAAATGGCATGTGGTAGGAGTATTGAAAGATTTTATAATTGACCAACCATTTGACAAGGTAAACCCGATGTTGGTCTTTGGTCCGAAACTTGACCGGTTTAACACGATTCACTACCGGCTTAATCCTGATCATCCGGTTGCTGATAATCTTAAGGTGATCAAATCTATTTTTGAAAAGTATAATCCGCAGTTTCCATTTGAATATACTTTTGTTGATGCCAGTTATGCGGGGAAATTTAAGGAGACCAAGAAATACGGTCAGCTTTCCACTCTTTTTGCGGGCTTGACAATTTTTATTTCCTGCTTGGGACTTTTTGGATTGATTACCTATATGGCGGAAGCGAAGACCAAAGAAATAGGTATCCGAAAAGTACTGGGTGCGTCCATTGCTGGTATTATTGGATTACTTTCAAAAGGGTTTCTAAAATTAATTATCCTGGCATTTATTATTGCGATCCCTATATCGTTATATATTATGCACCGGTGGTTATCGAGTTCAGCTTATAGTATTTCTATTTCCTGGTGGTGGTTTGCTGTTACAATTGTGATGACGTTGGTGATTGCTTTCATAACAGTAAGTTTCCAGGCATTGAAGGCTGCAAGCGCAAATCCGGTTAAAAGCCTGAAAACGGAGTAATCGTTTGTTTTAGTAGAGTTGAATTTGGACATTATCTTAAATGCTTTATTATGTGGCGACATTATATCATTACCGCTTGGCGGAGTTTAAAGAGAAATAAGTTGTTCACCAGTCTGAATATTTTCGGCCTGGCCATTGGTATGACTGGAGCAATACTTATTGCTTTACTCATACAGAATATGCTGAGCTATGACCGTTTCCATAAAGATGAAGACAGGTTGTATATGGTGAATAGTCTGGATCAATTTGATGGCCAGTTAAGAGCCTGGTCTCAAACGCCAAAGATGCTAGGCAGTTATTTGGATATGGAACTGCCTGAAGTTGAAAGTATGACCCGCATTGACAGGGGTGAAGGGCTTTTATTTATAAAAGGTGAAACAAAAATCCGGGAAGAAGGCTCTATTGTTGATCCGGGCTTTTTCTACATGTTTAATTTTCCACTGGTGAGCGGTCAGGTCGATAAAAACTGGAAAAACGGGCAAGGCCTGATTATAACAGAGAATTTTGCCAAGACCTTGTTTGGCAGTGGTAATGCCGTTGGTCAAACAGTTAAAGTGGATAGTGCTAAATATTTAACGGTGTCGGCGGTTATTCGTAATTTCCCGTCTAATACGGATTTTAAGGCACCTTTTTTTGTCAGTTGGGAATATGCCAGAAGTATTGGTGAATTAGATAGTAGCTGGGGGAATAATTCTGTTAGAACTTATATTAAATTGGCTGCTGGCGTAAATAAGGCAGAATTTGAACATAAGTTGCTTGGATTTGCTGCAAGACATGCGCCAGATCTGACCACTAAAAATGTTATTCAGCCGCTGAAGGATACCTATTTATACAATATGGAGGAAAATGGGAAATTTGTGACGGGCCGTATCTTATTACTTCGGTTCCTTTTTCTGTTTGCGATCCTGTTTTTGGTTATTGCTTGTGTCAATTTTATGAACCTAAGTACTGCAAGAACGGAAAAGCGTGCAAAAGAAGTCGGCGTCAAAAAGGTAATTGGTGCAACCAAAAGCAAATTAATAGCTCAGTTTTTGCTGGAGAGTATTATGGTTGCGCTGCTGTCCTTTTTATTGGCTTTAGGTATTGCCAGGTTGTTACTTCCTGCATTTAACAGGTTATTAGATCAGCAACTAACATTTAGTTTTGGCTGGTTGAGGTGGCTTTGCGGAGTAGGGATCGCTGTTTTTACGGGTATGATGGCTGGTGCGTACCCTGCACTTTACCTATCCGGGTTTAAACCAGCCGTTGTTTTAAAAGGCACATTCAGCAGGGTTACCAGGAAGTTCAATTTAAGATCCGTATTAGTGGTATTACAGTTTTCTGTTGCGATCATATTAATATTGAGCACCATTATGATAACCCAGAATTTGCGCTATGGGCAGCAGCGTGAGCGCGGTTATAGCGGAAATGGGCTTGCCTACTCTTTCTTAGAAGGCAATCTAATTCGTAATTATATACCGCTTAAAAATGCATTACTAGCCAGTGGGGCAGTTACTTCTGTTTCTAAGAACATGTCACCCATTACACGGCAAATGAGCAATGGCTGGGGTTTTTCCTGGCCGGGAAGTACACCTGAAGATGACCAAACCTTATTTGTTCGCTATAGCTCAGATGCTGACCTTGTAAAAACGGTAGGTATGCAGCTTGTTCAGGGGCGGGATATCGATATTTATAAAAATGCGGGGGATAGCAACGCCGTGCTATTAAATGAAGCTGCTGCCACTGCAATGCGGTTAAAAGATCCAGTGGGTACAATTATTAAGGATAATAATGTCGCGTATCAGGTAGTAGGTGTGGTGAAGGATTTTATAATTGATATGCCGTTTGACAAGGTGAAGCCGTTAGTGGTGGAAGGCCCTAATTCCTGGTTTAATGTGATACAGTATAAATTGAATCCGAATCGATCCACCGCGGATAATCTTGTGGTAATTAAATCACTTTTCGATCGGTATAACCCTAACTATCCCTTTGAATACAAATTTGCTAATGATGCCTATGCGGCAAAATTCCGGGAGACGAAACAGTATGGACAGCTTTCAATGATATTTGCAGGCGTGACGATATTCATATCCTGCCTTGGACTCTTTGGACTGATTACTTTTATGGCTGAAACAAAAACAAAGGAAATTGGGATCCGTAAAATCCTTGGCTCTTCCATTGGAGGTATTATTGGCCTTCTATCGAAGGGCTTTTTGAAATTGATCCTGGTTTCTTTTCTGATTGCCGTTCCAAGTTCATTATTGGTTATGCATCTTTGGAATACTTCCTTGTCATATCACAGCGCTATCCGGGTATGGTGGTTTCTGGTAACGGCTTTAATGACGTTGCTTATTGTTTTTGTTACCGTAGGGTTTCAGGCGTTTAAGGCTGCGACGGTTAATCCGGTTAAAAGCCTACGTTCAGAGTAACAGATTATTAATAATAAAACAGCTTAGCATTATGTGGAAATATTATTTAAAAATTGCCTGGCGGAATTTTAGAACAAATAAGTTGTTTAGTGTATTGAATTTATTGGGTCTTTCTATTGGTATTGCGATTTGCATACCATTGTTTCTCTTTGTTCAGCACGAATTAAGTTTTGATCGTATGCATCTCCAAAAGGATGATATATACAGGGTTAATTTACATACATTGGGCACCAGCGGTTCTACCGCTGGAGAAACCTGGGCCTGCGTGCCGAACGCGGTGGCACCAGCGGTGTTGAAAGATATTCCAGAAGTTCGCTATGCTGCAAGAATGCTGAAAAATGGATTTGGGGTGCCAGCCTCCCTGAAGATTGGGAATGAAAACTTTAAAGAAGATAAGTTATATTGGTGTGACCCTTCTGTTTTCAAAATCTTTAAATTTGATTTTATTGCTGGCGGAGCGTCGGAGCCACTCAGAGATGTCAACGATGTGGTGATCTCCGCATCGGAGTCTAAAAGGCTATTTGGTGGCAAAAATCCAATTGGCCAAGTTATTACGGTTGATAATAATCAGCAGCTGATTGTCAAAGCTGTTTATAAAGACCTACCTGAAAACAGTACAATAGACTGTGGATTGATTGCCAATTTTCAGGCGACAAGGCTGAGCAAAAATATATATTGGAGTAATGCCAGCTATGAAACCTATTGTCTTTTGGAGAAGGGTGCTGACTGGAAGCAGGTCCAGCGCAAATTGGGCCAGCTTGTTACAGAATCGGTAGATGCAAAAGATAGATGGTTCACGCTCAGTCTACAACCCTTTTCCAGAGTCCACCTGTATTCGAAGGACATCCTTTCCAGCTATAGTTCTAGGGCGGGCGACATTAAGACAGTACTCAATCTATCATTTTTGGGTTTACTTATTTTAATAATTGCCTGTATTAATTATATGAATCTGGCTACGGCGCGTTCAGAAAGGCGTTCCAAAGAGGTCGGAATTAATAAAACCCTGGGTGCTTCAAGAAAAAATATGTTGTGGCGCTTTTATATGGACACCGCCCTTATCGCCTTTGGTGCGATACTTTTCGGTTTTTTACTATCTTTTGGGAGTATTTCGTTTTTTAATTATGTTACTGGCAATCATTTATTGATTTCGACACTGTTTACCTGGAGCACACTAGGTTGTCTGATTTTATTATGGCTGATTATTACACTGCTGGCAGGGAGCTATCCTGCAATATTACTATCAGGAAGCTCAGCGCTTCAATTGATGCGACAGAAGATGAAGGTGGGCGGCTTGGATAAGGTTTTAAGAAAGTCATTAGTTGTTTTACAATTTAGTTGCTCAGTTATCCTAATTATCGCGGTAGTGATTATTTATAGACAGATGAAGTTTGTCAGTAAAAAGGATCTGGGGTTTCAGCCCCATGGCGTTATCAGTGTGGGCTTAAGTGGCTTGCGTAGTATGCAGCAATTTGTAACTTTGAGAAATGAGTTACTAGCTGTTCCTGATATTGAGGATGCAGCTACCGTTCAGGCACCCCCTGGATTTGCCACTAGCCAAAGGTCGATCCATAGAAATTCGGATGCGCATGACCAGCCGTTATATACAAATAATGCGGATAGTCATATCGTTAAAACACTTGGGTTAAAGTTAATTGCAGGCAGGAATTTGCCAACGCAGATAAATAAAGGAGACTCAACCTGTTATTTATTGGTGAACAAAAAGGTGGTAGAATATTTGGGCTTCACACCCGAACAAGCAATTGGTAAAAAAATTCAGGTTGATTTAGGAGATAATGCAGTTGTTGTAGGAGTTGTTGACGACTTTAATTACGCATCCCTTAAAAAACCTATAGGTGCCTATTTGTATTATAGTAGCAATGATGCTCCTGAGGCTGCCGGGGTAATGCTCATTCGTTTAAATACAACGCATCTGGCTGCTACAATGGATAAAGTTCAGCGGATTTTTAAGCGCAATGTGCCTGATGTGGCCTTTGATTATCAATTTTTAGATGCTCATTTGGCATCTCTTTATCTTGCAGATAAAGTGGTGGAAAAATCAGCCATCCTTTTTTCTTCTTTAGCGATTTTTGTTTCCTGTCTGGGATTATTTGGACTTTCTGCCTTCATGGCGGAGCAAAGGACAAAAGAAGTTGGCATTCGCAAGGTGCTTGGAGCGAGTGTCTTTAATATCGCCCGGTTACTGAGTACAGACTTTCTTAAATTGGTTTGTCTGGCTATTGCGATAGGCATTCCTGTTGCTATCTGGTTAATGCATGGTTGGTTACAGCATTTTGAATATAGAATTGGTATATCCTGGACGGTCGTTACTTTTGCTGCTTTACTTGCTTTGTTCATTGCCTTATTGACAGTGAGTCTTCAATCGGTGAAAACGGCCCTAAGT
>DATJDF010000693.1:0-4795 GCA_035497555.1 Arachidicoccus sp.
GAAACCAACCCCTCCCAGAGGGCCCAGCGAATGACTGACACACTTTACTTTCCACTCCCAGGAGATTCTTCAAACACCTTCCTAAAAGCCTTGTCAAATGCAGCCGTATCACCATAGGCCACTTCCAGAGCTATATCTTTCACAGAATCATTTGTGGTAAGCAGCTTCAACAGGCCCCGCTGAAGTTGTCCCCGATTCCAATACACATAAGGGGCAAAGCCTGTTTCTCTCTTAAATCCGGTTTTGAATTTTGAAATACTCATATTTGCCATCTTCGCATAATGAATAATTCCCTTGAAGGTGCGTTCTTCTTCTGCAAGTAGTCTCCTTATTTCATTCAAATTTCTTGAAACTTCCAATTGACTAGCGCTCAAACCACGTCTTTGTTCTATTTCAGCCTTCCAGAGCAAAATTTGTCCAAGCAGCATTTCTCCCCTTCTATCCAGAAGAAGCGGAGATAACCCTTTTTCTGTAACATGATCCATCATTGAATACACTGAATCCATTATAGCAACATTAGGAGATACGTCCCTTTTAAATAAGGACACCACTCTTCCTGCATAATAATCATTAAGGAAAGGATAAACAAGTTCCGGCATGATGAGGGCTAACTTCTCAAAAATTTCCGGTTCGAAATGTACATCAAAAGACTTGTAATGACAGCCCTTTTCAAATTTAACTTCACTATCCATCGCCAACGAATGCTCGAGGTTCATCCCTAAGGCTTTGATCTTAGACCATCCGTAAGGGCGGGCCCGGTGCTCTACACTGCATTCGAAGAGCAATCTAAACTCCAGGCTACGATAATTTAAAGACGACCTGGGCCTGAAACTTTGCAATATATCATAATCATTCAGTCACATTCTAAAAAGAGGCCGAAACTTACCCTGAAATATCATATTCCCGAAGCCACCACTAACTGAAGCAATTTTCCCGTCCAGCATAAGCGGACCATTATAGGATTTATAAGGGCCATCAATCCAATCTATGTATGTAAAATTATCTGCTTTAATACGGAACAACTCTGTCATATAATCATTTTTTGTTTAAAAAGTTATCAAAAAAAATGGCTTATTGGACAAGCATTTCGAATCAATTATACCTAAACTTGTAAGTAGACAAAATTAAATATATGTTTTAAAGATATGATATTATTGTCAAAACTGAGCATACGTCGAATACCGAATTATTGAATCGCTCCACACTTTTCATTATAATAATGGTTTTTCCCGCATAGCACAGTTTACAATAGGCCAGTTCACAATCCAGAAAGAATCTTCAATCATCAATAAAATTCAATCTATGGAAGCAACAGCAAATCTTATTTTTATGGAAATGGCAGAAAAGCTCGACAACCTCCAACCTTCAATGTCCTCGAACGAGCGGAATCGTCCTATAATAGAGGAATTTCTCTCCATAATTGTCGAGCAGGTCAAAGCTTTTCCTAAAAAAAGAAGCGGAATTTAGAACGAGGAAGTGATCCGGGACGGGTAGGTCGATTTGGTTATGAAAGGACAATTGGAAGAAAGACAAAAAACTGAAAAAGCCTTCAATGACTGCTATGGTTTGCTGTTTTTTGTGCTTTTCCTGAAGTTCGAAATCAGAAATATTCTGGATAAGAGTCACTCCCTTAGGGGCGCTGCTTGCTTTAAAATTCCTTGAACGAAGTTCGTATCCGCCGATGTCGTTTTTGAAGCCCAAAGCCGTAAAAATCCGGCTATTATTTTTTTCCGGGCAATTCATGTAATCAACTTCTTTGAGAAATTCATTTGCCAACGCAAGCGGAATAGCGCGTTCCCGTAAATAAGATTTTAGGTAGAATTGGTAAATAGGTCGTTCCGCCTGGATAATGATTTTTCGGTCTTTTTCCGATTCGTCTACTTTTTGTTTATTGATAACTGGACGGACATTTACTTCTATAGCAGGTGAAAGAGAAAGAAAGTCCCTGAATTTTTGCAGTATCTGTCCAAATCCGCAATCATGAAAACGCTTGGCAAAGTCTATCAGATCACCACCAAAGCCGTTACTATGATCGTACCAAACCTGAACTCCTGCCCTGTTTCTGTCAACCTTAAAGGAAGGATTAGAGTCGCCACCGGAAGTAAATGGGGATTGAAACCAATATTCATTAGGGCGTGGATGGCTGGCCCATTTGTACCCTAAACTGGCTAAGTAGTCAATCATATCTATTCGATCCTTTGCCTCACTGAAGCTGAAAATTTCTTTCATAAAATCTTTTTTAATGATAAGCCATGTTTTATTTCTTAATCTGCCTAATTGAAGGATCATTGTTGAGGTATGGAGAAATAGCTGTTCCAGCCTCTTTATCTATCCAGGAATTAGCGGTTGTCTTCCAGTTTCTAACAGGAAATCCCCTTACAGTTTTCCAATTAATGGATGAGTAATGCCGGAAAAAATTATTTGCTGATTTAGTGGTAAAACCTTTTTGTTCAAAAAAAATCCTGACGGATTCAAGCGTCGGAGGAACGCACCTGCCCAAACTGCTTTTTAACCTGCTCATGAGCGAACTTTGGTCATTCTGGCCAATTTTAGCTGCTCCATTGTATTCGCAATGTCATCGCTACTGTAATAAATAACGCCGCCAAGTTTGACAGAGGGTAGGGTGCCGTTGTTACGGAGCGTTTGGAGTGTTCCTGGCGAAACGCCTAAAAGCTTACGGACTTCATGGGATTTCAACCACTTTTTTATAGGACCTCCAAGCTGTTCCCTAATAAGTTGTTTTATTTCAAAAAGCAGCTCCATTTTAAAAGCCTGAAGATGCCGGGACAAAATAACTTCCGTCTGGTAGGGAACTTGACTTCTGTTTGATGAGGAAAATGCCTCATGGCCTGAATTCATAATTGAAAATTTTCTTCAAAAATCAGATCAAGAGGCAGCAAAATTTCAGTACATGGACAGAGGGGAAAAGGGAAACAATGTTAATTCATGTTAATTCTGATTCCGAAGTCATACAAACAATTGGTAGCCATAACTAGAATTCCGAGAAAAAATTGTAAAATACCGTGGACATATTGTAAATTAGCTTGACATAATTCGATAATTTATAAATGGTTAAAAGAAAATAATTTAAAGAATCACAAACGGCATGGCAGTCAAACCGTGCACTAACAGTTTGAAAAACTGACGCTTAATGAGAAAACTCACGATTATTAATGGACGGGACAAAGACAAAATGAATCCTGATTATACCAAGTTCAATTTGAAAAAGAATGGCTGCAATCTTTCTTCAAACGAGAAGAAAATTTTTTTTTCAAAATTAGATAAATTAAATCGCTCAAATGTGTTGCTTGTTTACAGAGGAGACGATAGAACCAAAGTATTAAAAAGATACCATAATGCCTCAATTCCCCATCCTTTCAATGAATATCTTTTTATGTTGGGTCCCAAGGGTAAATATTTTTCAAAAGGTGTATTGGATAATCTTCATAAGGATCAATATGTAGGACATATTTCCGATATTTCGCCGGAATATTTCGGAAATATATTTGATATGCTCGGGCAAATCTTCGTACGAAGATTTACAGGTCATCTACAAATAAAAATGTCCCAATTTAAAGATAGGGAAAAGGAGCTAGTACAATTCTTTGTTCAAGAAACAAACAAACCGCTATTTTTAGACAAGATTGAATCTGTTACCCCAAAGGAAAAAAACCTTGTCAGAGACTATTATTTGAATTTACTTCATCATTTTAGCAAGAATAGTTTCTATCCCGTATCGTTTTTATTGTCGACCAGTACAAGCTTTGCCGAAGCAAATAAGTTCGTCAAAAAAGAAAAGGAAAAGAATAACGAGATTGTTTTCTTCGGATGGGTCCCTAGGGGCTCAGGTAAACCAATACTTCATACGCTTCATTATAATCGTGAAAGAAAAAAAGCTATAGCAAAATATGATTTACCACAATATGTAAGATCTTTTTTCCCAAAGCAACATGAAGTAACCTTAAAAGGAGGGCTATTGCCACATTACCTAATCGGATATTTATATAGCGAAAATGGAAATCAAAATTTTGAAATAAATCCATATTTTTTTAGTGAAATCAGCTATAACTGGATTGATGATGGTCTGCCAGTAGATCAAACCGATTTTAATCGAATTCTTCGGTTAGTTTACTTGAGTGGTGGTTATTCAGTGGATGGTAACGGAAATTTTGAGAACATCATGAAATAATGTACTGAATCTCATTAGTCAATTCAGGAGAAATGGTATAACTGTCCTTAATCCAATAAATTCAAGCAATAAAGAAGCATTACAAATACGATAATCATGAAGTCAGTAATAATACCAGAAGGTCTTCTGGATGTAGTCCCTTTAGAACTAATTGATACTTGGGAGAAATTACAAACATTTTCCGCAGACTTATTAAAATTAAAAGAAGATGTAATTGATTCAAGAGAATATCTCCTTAAGGGGGCGAGGCAAGATGGAATCGATGTTTATGCAACAATTCAAGATAATGAAAAATTTGTCGTTATTCAATGTAAAAGGAAAGACTATATAAGCCCGTCAGAATTAGAGAATATTTTCAACGAATTTTTGTCGAAAGATTTCGCACATAAAACGACAAAATTTATAATTTGTACAACATTTGATCTAAGAAGAAAATCTCATGAGCAGAAGATTACGGGTGCTCGTAAACGACTATTCGATAATGAGATTGATCTTGTAATCTGGGATATAGAAGGGATAAATCGCGAACTAAGGCTGAATCCAACTCTCGGAAAGATTGACTTAGTTGCTAGGTATTTTACTCATGAAATTGCAAAAAGATTTTAT
>DATJDF010000694.1:0-3948 GCA_035497555.1 Arachidicoccus sp.
AAGTATATCAATCAAAAATCAGCATAGAACTACAGATCAGACAGTGCCAGAGGATGCTACAAAAATTTGGAGTCGCACCCCCCCCTCGAGCGGCCGACCAACTAATTAACCACCTGAATGGTAACCTCCTTTTAAATCTAAAATAAACAGCTGATCATTTTGTGAATTCTTCTGTCCTATGATAATTTTTTGATTAGACTTTCTAAATATATGCTATTCGGGTTTATTATTGGCGCATAATCAGTTGCCGCAGGAGTGCCTATATCAAATAAATAATCAATCCTTCCTTTTAATAGGTTATATTTATTTGCACCTTTTATTTCGTTTAAATCCAAATAATATGGTGGTTCAATATTTATTTGAATTGAATTAATTTAACATATTAAGAAATATTCTTTGTTTCATTTAAAAAATCCTCGGTTTTAACCAACAATTCCATCTTAATATTTCTTGATTAGGCAAGATAAGTCACTTCTAAAATACCAAATTTGCTATGTTTTATATTCAGATCACTTATTCGCATTCTCTAAATGGTCATATAACCATACGTATTCATAATCTTTGTCTATAATCCTGTTCAAATTAGCTATTTACGGGAAATTTAAAACTACCTGATAATGCCCCTTGGATATTTCTGTTATTTTATTACACTCGATCATTTTTATTATTTATATAATGGGTGTTGTCTAAGTTTTTCTTCGGATTTGCCAGAGCACTTTAATCCTCCTTTGGGTTAGTTCATATTGTTTTTCATTTCTGCTGTCTAGTCCGGTTTCATCATCTTCTGGTTATTTGATTTGATAGCTTTTTCAGGTTGTTGGCTACGCGGTATTTCGTTTTGTTCTTTGGAATTTCTAAGGGCTTCTTTACCCGACCGGCTCTTAGTATCCTGCTTTCCGTCAAATGTAAGGTGGCGGACTCGTGATAACAAATTGTATCATGAATCCGCCACCCTTTGCAATTCTTTACAGATGATCTGACTCCGCTTGCTGACAACCACCGGCCCTGCGTTATTCAAGCAGCACGAGGCCTTAGTCTACAAGTTTTGCATCCAGGGATATTTCAGTTTTCAGCAACTTACTGATAGGACAATTAGCCTTTGCAGCACTCGCTATTTCTGAAAATTTCGCAGCGTCAATATTTGGAATCTTCGCCTTTAATTCAAGGGCAGAGTGCGTGACTTCCAGTTTCTTTTCATCCAAAGTGACTGTAGCATTAACGTCTAAAGACTGCGGTGTAAAACCAGCCTCCCCAAGCATTAAACTAAGTGCCATGGCGAAACAGCCCGCATGTGCAGCACCAATGAGTTCTTCCGGGTTGGTCCCAGTCCCCCCTTCGAACCTGGATTTGAATGAATAGGGCGTATTGTCCAGAGTCTTACTGCCGGTAGTGATTACGCCGGAACCATCTTTAATTGCGCCTTCCCAGACGGCTTTTGCTGTACGATTCATTGTTATTGATTTTTTGGTTAAAAATTGCCCGGCATTTGACATCATCGATGATCATAGCCACGGGGAGCATTTACCATTACGAAGTTACAATATTTTTCACTGGGCTTTATCTTTATAATCAACTAAAACGCTAAAATTGGCCCCGCCTGTGCCCCGGAAGGCATTAATCCTCTATATTAAAAAGTCCTCCAAATTAAATTTGGAGGACTTTTTAATATAGAGGATTCGAAAGTTTTATGCAGAGTTTCTTCCGGCATTAATTATACCGAAGGAACAGCGCATGATCAATTTTTCATAAATGCCTTTCAAATCACTTTTTGGATCACTCTGTTCAATTTCCCGATGCTTGGCCAATCCATACTGCTGTATGGTTAAAAGCGGCAGCACAATACGCTCGCGCATCTGGATGGACAGTGATTCTACCGGGTAGTTCGCCATCAGTTCTGTCTTGCCGGTTAATTTGAGTACCATTTTCTCCGAGAGTAGAAACTCTTCGTAAGCCAAGGTCCAGATTTCTCCATATTTTGGATGATTTGCCTGGAACCGGGTCAGGGGGAAGAAACATTTCTTCATGGACATCTCGCTATTATCGATTAGTGCCCGGAAAAACAGCGAGTTTTTATACAGTGCTTTCACCTCTTCAAATCTGCCTGCTTCTTCCATGGCTTGCAGTGCAGTTCCTACACCGTAATACCCGGTGACATTTTGCTTTAACTGACTCCAGGATCCAACAAACGGTATCGCACGCAGGTCATCCAGTGTTAGTTTACTGGTTGCATTCCGCTTCGTAGGCCGACTGCCAATATTGGTTGCACCATAAAACCGGAGTGGACTCGCAAAGGATAGATATTCCAGAAAGAAGGGATTGTTCTTGAGTTTGCAATATGCATCAAAACTGATTTCTGATAGATCCTTCAACAAGGTCTCCTCTGCTTCAGTCATTGTATTATGGCGCTCGCGCAGGACTTCATTTGAGATGCCCGCATTGAGTAATTGCTCAATATTAAATTGTGCAGAATCCACTGTCCCAAAATTCGAGCTGACGGTTTGCCCCTGAACGGTGATCTGGATTTCTTTATTAGAAACATTACTACCCATCGAAGCATAGAATTTATGCGTCTTGCCGCCGCCCCTTGCCGGAGGGCCGCCACGACCATCAAAGAACACAACATCCAATTCGTAATCACGGGAGATGCGGGTGAGCTCCTCCTTGGCTTGGTAGATGGACCAGTTTGCCATTAGATAACCCCCGTCTTTTGTACCATCCGAAAAGCCCAGCATGATAGTTTGGATATCATTTCGATCTTTCAGGTGCTTCCTATAGGTTTTATTAGCATAAAGTTTCTCCATCACCCCGGCAGCATTCTGTAAATCCTCAATGGTTTCAAAAAGCGGTACAATATCCATTTTTAATGCATCCGGATTCCAGCCACTCATTTTCAGCATTCCGAACACTTCCATCATATCTAGTGCGGTGGTACAGTGGCTGATAATATACCTGTTACAGCCATCTTCACCGTTCTTTTCCTGGATCGTCTTAGCAGCCTGCATGGCACCAAAAATATCCCGGAGTAGCTCATCCTCTATTTTTTCCGGAGCAACTGTAGCTTTTATACCAATTTGTATATCAATCTTTTCATCATCTGATAAGTCATTGTAATTCTTAGGCAATCCTAATTCACGCTCACTAAGGTAGGCCATCATCTTTTTATGAATGCTGCTGTCCTGGCGAAGATCCAGTGTGGCAAAATAAACGCCGAAAATCTGGATCTTTCCAATGAGTTCATCAATCAGGTGAACGAATAACCCATTGTGCTGTTCAATAACGGTTCCACGTAAATTCTTGAGAATTTTGATAAGGCCACTCTGTGTAATCTTTATAGAATTGTCCTGTTCAAAAAGTAAGGCATAGAAATCTTTTTCCAGGCTTGTCAGAACATCTTCGACGCCTTTAAAGGTCAGGCGGCGTTTCATGTGGCGTATGTCTTTAAAATAGCAATGCAAAATAGCCTTATGCAATTGTTCAGCCACCAGTAGTGTGGTATCTGCCTTTACAAATGGATTGCCATCCCGATCACCACCGGGCCAGAATCCCATATGGATTAGTGCGTTATTATCATTCTCCAATATATCCGGGAACTGTGATTGTAATTCCTGTACAATTTTACCGGATGCCTGATAAAAAACATTTTCCAAATACCAAATCAGGCTCATTGCTTCATCAAATGGCGTTGGCTTTTGTTTCTTAAGAAAGGGTGTTTTAGCAAGCTGTTGCAAATATACATTGACGTTCTGGGTATCGCTCTTAATTAGCGCCTTGGATAAATCATTGATAATCCCGAGCACTTCACCAGGATAAAACTGGGTCGGATGGGCAGTTAAGACAAGTCTCACAGAAAAGTCGTTTACTTTTTTCGCGAGGGCCTCTTGCTTCTCCTGCTGTACAACCTGAGCAGATAAGTGTGCCATTGTGCCCTGCCCCTTCAAATCCTGAATA
>DATJDF010000695.1:0-9849 GCA_035497555.1 Arachidicoccus sp.
TTATGGGCAAACGCTTTCTAATAGGTGGTTGGCCTGTAGATTTGATGGGTGGCCTGGATGTCGCGTTTTTACTGAAATCCAGAGAAAAGGGAAGTGCACATGGAATAAGTAATGTGGATTATCATACCGAAACGGATGTTGACAGGAAAAATATCAATACTGACTTACGTCCCAGGTTGCAATTGTCAACTGATATTAGTAAAGTAGGTGTTTATGTAGGGTATTCTTATGGGCTGATGAATTATCGCAAAGGGTTACTGGGTGCAGACAGAGAAGTCTATTCAAGAATGCTGCGCATAGGACTTAGTTACCTGTTAAATTAATCTTGGTGTTGATGACGATTTTATCCTTGTAAGTTAATTCGATCTGCGCTTAATGCAATTGGGAAACTGGGAACTAATGAACACAAGGGGATTTCATTGTTCCCACGATATTTTACAGGATTTGAATTCAGAAGGCCTGATGCGGTATCTTGCGATATTATCTTCATGGAGACTAAATAATTCTGTATCTACGACTTCAATAAATTCAGCCTGGTTCTTTTCCGGGAGTCTGCCGGCATACAGCTTAATCTTTATATTTGTCTGGTTGGGCTACATTGCATTTATAACAATTCCACTTTTATCCATTTGCACTGGCAAATTCGCGATTTGTGCATCACTCTATCCGTTTGTGCGACACTTTATTATTGACAAAGCTTAGTCATCTAATCAATGACTTATAAGACGTAAACAGGGGAATCCATATAATGATAACTGATCGGTAACAATGCCGTAATGCCATCGTAATGCAGAAAACGGAGCTTTGTATAACTAAACCTGATCAACATGCAGAAAAGAAAACTGGATGTGGTTGTACTTTCGGATGTCCACCTGGGGACTTATGGTTGTCATGCAGAAGAATTGGTGAGTTACCTTAAAACGATTGAGCCAAAACTATTGATTCTTAATGGAGATATTATAGACGGTTGGCAGTTTACAAAACGCTACTTCCCTAATCCTCATTTTGCTGTCATCAAAGAGATCATGAATTTGATGGCAAAAAATACACATGTAGTGTATATCACCGGAAACCATGATGAGGTGCTGCGTAAATATTCAGATACCCATTTTGGGAACCTGACCTTGACGGATAAATACCTATTAGAAATTGACAATAAAAGGATGTGGATTTTCCATGGGGATGTATTTGATAATACGACGAAGGGAAGCGCCAAAATATTGGCCAAATTAGGGGGTAAAGGGTATGATCTGTTGATCCTGCTTAACCGGGCGATCAATACAATTTTGAAGAAGTTCGGTCGCGAGAAAGTTTCTTTTTCAAAAAAGATAAAAAATAGTGTAAAAAAGGCTGTCAAATATATCAACAATTTTGAAAATACAATAGCTGAGCTCGCAATCGGCAGCCATTTCGATTACGTGATCTGTGGCCATATTCATCAGCCCTGCAAAAAAGAGATTGTTACGGGGGAAGGTAAAGTTATTTACCTCAATTCGGGAGACTGGGTGGAGAACCTGACCGCGCTCGAATATAGTCAGCAGCAATGGAAGATCTTTACCTACGACGGCCAGGATTTCGAGTTGTCACATCTGGAGAAAATGAGTGTACACGATTTTAATATCTTTTCCGAAAAGGTCGATTTTACATTTTAAACTTTTGAGATGAAAATATTATATGCAGTACAGGCAACAGGTAATGGTCACATTAGCCGTGCGATGGAGCTCTTGCCGTATTTGGAGGAGTACGGGGAAGTAGATATTTTTCTAAGTGGAAGTAACAGTACACTAAAACTGGATGCACCTGTAAAATACAGAAGCAAAGGAATGAGCCTGCACTATACTTGCAATGGAGAACTTAATTATTATAAGACGGTTGTAGGTTGCTCCCTCAGGCGGGCTTATAAGGAAGCTGTTCAATTACCAGTAGAGAAATATGATTTGATCCTGAATGATTTTGAAGCCATCACTTCTATTGCCTGTAACAAGAAGAAAGTTCCCATGATCCATTTTGGTCATCAGGCAAGTTTTGTTTCCGATAATACGCCCCGGCCAGACAAGAAGAGTTATTTAGGTGAATGGATTTTGAAAAATTATGTAAAAAGTAGTCACAATGTCGGGCTTCATTTTGATGCATATGATGATTTTATATTCCCACCTGTAATAAAAAAAGAAGTCTGGGATGCCGAGCCAACGAACAAGGGACATATTACCGTTTATCTGCCTTCCTTTTGTGATCAGGAATTGGTCCAGATTTTTTCAAAAATTGAAGGAGCCCATTTTGAAATCTTCTCAAGGCAAATTCAGCAGATTACCCCGCATGGGAATATAAAATTGATACCGGTGGATAAGATGCTTTTCAATGAAAGTCTTATTACTTGTAATGGTATTATTACAGGTGCTGGATTTGAAACACCGGCAGAAGCACTATATCTTCGAAAAAAGATTATCGCGATTCCTATCGGAGGCCAATACGAACAAATCTGTAACGGTGCTGCTCTTGCAAAATTGGGCGCCTTAGTACTGGATAAGCTAGAAGGAAATTTTCCACGGCGCGTTGAAAATTGGCTTGAAGGTTCTACTCAGTCACCGGTCATTAAATTTCAGAGCACAAGGGGAATCGTCCATAGAGTAATGGATGTATTTTGAACTGAAGGATCTGTTTTCTAAAACTTAAATGCCAGGGAGGCGACAAAGCTCCGGCCCGGTTGTGGATTTACGGACCAATACCCTATATAATATTCTTCGTTGGTAAAGTTATTCAGGTTAATGCTCAACCGGTATTTTGGGTGATCATAAAAGACTGATGCGTTGAATAACTGATACCCTGGCAGGGTGAATACGCCGGTAACACTATTATCAATCACTTTATAGCTGCCAGCGACATTGGCCCCAAGGCCAAGACCAAAATTCTTAAGTCCGCCGCTTTTTATGGTATAGTTTGCCCAAAAATTGCCCATGTCTGACGGTCCCTGACCTCCCGGCGAGCGTCCTGGTTCTGAATAGAAGTCTTCGGAATTGCCTGCGAGCACTTTTGTTTCATTATGCGCATAACCGGCAATCAGGCTTAAGCCTGGCGTCAATTGAGTACTGAGGTCAATTTCCAGCCCCTTACTTCCCACTTTTCCGCCCTGAATCTGGTTATTGACGTTGGTTGGATCGCTTACAACCCGGTCGCTCACATGGATATCGTAATAAGAGACAGTTGCCTGTAGTTTATCATCTATCAATTGAGCTTTAAAACCTGCTTCCCACTGGTTAGCGTGTTCTGGTTTAAATGACTTGGCCCTTGCATTGCTGCCATCCGGATTCGCAACCTGTATGGGAGCAACATTGATAAAGCCGTTCATGTAATTGACGAATAGGGAAAGACGGTGTAAGATGGGTTGGTAAACCAATCCAAGTTTAGGGGAGAACGCCCATTGGTGAAAATCATCGTCCTTGATGCTGCGTTCACCCTTAGAATCATTGTAATCTGCTCTTAGGCTCAACATAGCAGATAAGCGCGGCGTTAGGTTAATTACATCTGAAGCGTAGGCGCTGTATGAGTTATTGGTAATATTGGTTAATGAAGCGGGAGAAGCTGAAAGCAGGTTGTCGATCCCTGCTTTGGTTAAGGCCAGTTCCGGTGCCTCCTTACCTGTAAAAGGATCGACATAATTAAATTCGCCCTGAGGAGTGACATTTCTGCCCCAGGCCCAGGCAGATCCATTGTCTATTACATTGCGATGATAGATATCAAGACCTAAAAGGAGCCTGTTGCGTATGGGGCCGATCATAAAATCGCCATTGAAATTCTGCTGAACATCAAGGGTTGTGGTTGTCGTAAGTTCGTTGTGGAAATACTGACTAAACAGGTTATCCCCTGGTACATCGTCCCATATATAGGTATAAATACCATCTGCTTTAATTGAGCTGCCCGAAACGACAGTTTGAGAAGTCCATTTATCTGAAAGCCTGTACAGCATCTGGGCTTGCACATTGAATTTGGGGTTCTTTATTGTCAGGTCATTAGAGGTAAAGGAGAGATCTCTATTCAGATTGAGCTCTTCCAGGTTTTTAAAGGGTAATGGACTCAATCTGTCAGAATTGAAGAAAACGGGTGGCACTGCTCTGTTTTCTTCAAGTACTTCCATCAGTACTTTGAAGGTGAGTCGGTCATTTACCTCATAAGTTAATGCCGGAGCAATGAAAAAGGATTTTTTAAAACCAGCATCCTGAAAACTGTTTTCTGAATGCAGTGCGGTATTGACCCTTAATGCAATTTTCTGGGTTTTACTCAGAGGAAGGTTGATGTCTGCGGTCACCCGGTTAAGGCCAAAGCTGCCAAACTGATAGCCAGCCTCGCCCCCGTATTCAAAATACGGTTGTTTTGTGATGGTGTTTATCATCCCGCCATAACTTAACATACTACCTCCATATAAGGCGGCAGAAGGCCCCTTGAGTACAATGATTTCAGCCACATCTGCCGGATCAAGGTCCCCACTTGTTAGCCCGGGAAGTCCGTTCACCAAAAATGGTTGTGCATCCAGTCCTCTTAACGCAAAATAGGAAGCGCCATCACCGGCCCTGCCAGTGGAGGACCAGGTTTTAGAAATGCCAGGCACATTGCGCATGGCATCGTCATAATTGGTAACGGCTTGTTGTGTCATCAAATCGGCACCCACTGAATTATAAACCTGTGGATTTTCAAGGTTTTTCAGCGGCATTTTGGCAATAAGGCTGCTGGCGTTATCCGTTGAAGAATTTGTTCTTGCGCGAACAATGACTTCTTGCAGCTCTACCGCTGTTTCATTTATGGTAAAATCAATTTCAAGTGTCTGATTTTCACGAATATCGATTTCCCTTTTGAGCTCCTGAAGTCCAACCGCGGCTATTCTGATTGTCCAATGGCCCGGTCTAATGTTTTTTATACTATACTCTCCGGAATCGTTAGAAATGTCACCCCAGCCTGCATTATCAATACTAATGGAAACAAAACGAGCTGGTTGGCCATCTGCCGTTCGAATGACTCCTTTAACGGTGCCGCCCTTGAATTCACGGGCAAATGCACCAAATTGCAATATCGTCATCGACAAACAAAGTATCAAAAGGAACTTGGAACTTGCGCGCATTTTTTATAATTTTCACGGCAAATTTCAGTGATCGCGGCAAATTTATGTTACGAGATTGGGAAAAATTCAGGAATGGCAGTTGTTTTCCTACCTGGCGCATTGGAAAATAAGGGCTGATTTTATAGCATCATTGCTGCATACCTACTTAGGATTAATCATACGCTATTCCGTTTTAAGTGCCGCTACTGGATTCGCTCTTGCAGTTTTGAATGCCTGGAAACCGACTGTAATGATCGCTATTATCATTGCAAGCATACCGGCCAAAGCAAATACCCACCAACTAATGCTTATTTTGTAGGCGTATTGTTTTAGCCATCCATTCAACAACCACCAGGAAACAGGTGCAGCGATCAGAAAGGCGATCATTACATGCTGTACAAATTCCTTTGACAATAATACGATTAATGGCATCACTCTGGCACCAAGGATCTTTCTTATACCGATTTCCTTTTTGCGTCTGGAAACACTGTGTAGTACCAATCCTAATAACCCAAGGCAGGAGATGAAAATAGCCAGGAAGGAAAAACAACTGGATAGTTTTCCAAGCATTTGTTCATCTATATAAAGCTTATTATAATCATCGTCTACAAAGGAATAGGTAAATGTTTGCCCCGGATTGACTTCCTTGACGACAGCTTCCAGAGAATGTAGCACTTGATTGGTCATCCCATTGTTGACGCGGATTAGCATATTGCCCCAGGGTTTTTTAGCCCTCCAATGGAGTATTAGAGGTTTAATAGGGTCCTGTAAGGAGGCGAAATGGAAATCTTTTACAACGCCAATAATGGGACCTGTTTTATCCCAGAAAGTAAGTGGCTTACCTACCGGGTCTTTGTAGCCGATTAAACTCTGGGCGGATTCATTGATCAGGTAACCTGTCGTGTCCAGCGCCATCTGCTTGGAGTAGTCTCTTCCAGCTACTAAATGCATGCCCATGGTTTTGACGAAATCATAGTCAATAATGGATTGGGTAAAAGTCGTAACCCGGCCTGCTTCTTTTCCTGGCCAGGAAACTCCCATTGTTATACTCCCGATATTGGTAGGTGATTCTCCAATTTGGGAGACAGATCTGATGCCGCTTATATGTTGCACTTTGTCTTTAAAGATATCGTACTTATCAGAGAGATTACCATGTAAGGGGATTTCTATGATATTGTTTTTGTTATAACCTATGTTTGTCTGCTGCATGTAATTCAGTTGCTGATGCACAATTACAGTCGCAACGATCATTACTATTGTGATGGTAAACTGAAATATTACAAGTGATTTTCTGAACATGGTCGCTTTGTCCGACTTAACACTCCCTTTTAGAACCGCTACCGGATTATATGCAGAGATGAGTATGGCAGGATAGATGCCTGCAGAAATGGCCGTTAAAAAAGCCATTAGAACGAGTCCCAGCCAAAAAAGTGAATCTAAATAAGGGAAATGAATTTGCTTGCCGACAAAAGTATTGAAATAAGGCAAGACCAAATTAGTAGCAATCAGCGCAATTAGCGTTGAAAACATAACAAGTACAATTGATTCTGTCAGAAATTGTCTGATCAGGGTAAGGCGCCCTGCACCTGCAACTTTTCTGATACCTACTTCTTTTGCCCGTTGAGTGGCTTGTGCTGTGGCAAGATTAATAAAATTGATGCAGGCGATGACCAAAATAAAAATGGCAATAATAGTGAATAAATGGACTAATTGTATGCGCCCGCCGGCTAATTTGCCGTTAACAAATTTATCCTGAAGATAGCTGTCCTGGAAGCGCTGCATACCTAATTCCACCTTATACTGAGCAGATGGCGGTCTGTATTTATCAAGAAAATGTTTTATTTTTTTGGAAACTAATAAGGGGTTGGCGTTTTCATGCAACATGATAAGCGTGTTAGGGCCGCTGTTTCCCCAATCTTTTGCCCAGTCATTTTGTACCAGATAATCAGACCAATTGATTAGGCAGTCGAATTTCGCAGATGCGTTTTTCCAAATGTCTTTAAATACCCCTGTCACTTGCAGATTTCCGTTTTCGCTGCAGTCAATCATTTTGCCATATGCCGCTTCTATGCTTCCGAACATAGTTCTGGCCATGGTTTGCGATATACATATACTTTTGGGAGAGGCAAGTGCATCTGACTTGTTGCCTGACAATAAAGGGTAAGGCATCATTTTGAAAAAATCCCGGTCAGCATAACAGGTATTAAAGGTATATGTCTTGTCTCCAATTTTGTAGGCAACCTGATCAGGTGTATCTTTTAGCCAGGAGATACCGGAAGCATATTCAATTTCCGGAATTTCTTCCTTTAAGGTGGCGGCAAGAATACCTGGAGTCGTATAACCTCCATCCCTTATGCCGCCTGCGAGTCTGCTTTCATACAGGAGAAAGAGTCTGTCGCCATCTTTAGATAGGTGATCAATACCACGTTCGTCTCTCACCCATAGCATAATCAATAAACTGCAAACGATACCCAGAACGAGTCCTGATATATTAATTATCGTATAATATTTTCGGTTCCTCGCACCGCGCCATACTAATTTTAATGGATGAAGCATTTTTTGAATTTGGGTAGCTAAAGAAATGTTACCGAGTTGATGCTCTGGCGGTTATTTACTTTAAAAATCTATGCCAATTCTTTATAGTATTGATTATGAGGTTGATATATTGGTGCTAAAAAGATGAATGTATCAATACCGGACAGTCGGTGTACCATTAATGAACATGATGTCTGTCGTAAGATAGCCAAGCCCATTCATTAACAGCCGATGGTGTATAGTCGAGTCAGTCCAATAACCGTTCTGTCTTGGTGAGGAAATTTTCAAGGGCTGCTTTGACGTCAATGCCATTTCGATCTGCCAGAACAATAAGCCACCAGATACTCTCTCCGAGTTTATGTTCCAGCTCAGATTGTGAATTCGCTTTTGGCCAGCGCGACTGTTCTGACATTATATTTCTGCCTATAAGTCCGGCATCCGTCAGGTAGGCTAAGGCATCCTCCTGTACAGTCCATTCGTTTCCATGATTTTTTATCTCTAAATGATGGTATTTCTTTCTTATCTCTAAGCTGCGGCGAATGATATTATCCAAATGGTCATTGTCCATATTCTTGGTTTTGTTTAATGTAAATAAGCTTTATTCATATTAATTTTCCATCTCTAAATGCGAGACCACAGAAAAGGAGATATTTCGCATGTTGACAGCTATGCGATTATAATTATTAGGTAGATTGTGAAGGTGTGAAATTAACGGGCCGGTCTTACTGGCTTTAAATGCTTAAGTTAAGGGTATTGTAAATTGGTGTTCAGGCCTTTGACATCAAGTCTTATGATTTTAGCCAGTTGCGGTTATTTTTTGCCTATAATCATCCAATCTTCCCCACCATGACCTTCCACAATAAAACTGTCCATCTTTGCTGCAATAGCCGGTATAACCAAAAGTTGTTCACCGGCTTTGTCAGCGGCGTTTAGAAACAATTGTGCATCTTTTCTGGCCATATTCAACTCCCAGGTAGGGTGGGAAAAATCTCCTTTGTGCATCAGATTCAAACGGTGGGGAATGCTGGCTGCCGCCGGATTAAAATCTTTGAATAAGTCCAAAAGCTCATGCAGTTCAACCCCCTGTGCATTGGCCAGCGAAAGAACATCGGCAAGACCTGCTGTAAAAGAAATTAAAAATAGGTTCCCGATTAATTTCATGGCAGCTGCTTTACCCACTTCGGTACCGAAATTGAGTACTTTGCCAGTGAGCTTGGATAAGTGCGGTGTTAATTCAGAAGCGACAACAGCATCACCGGATATAAGCATAAAACCAGTTGAATCCAGTGCGTTTTTGGGCCCCATAAATACGGGTGCATGCTGGTAGGTAAAGCCTTTATCTTTCCAGTATTTTGTTCTTTTAACAGCACCCGCCTGCGAGGTGGTGGTATGATCGATGATCATGACACCAGGAGCGAACCCCGCCGCTGCATTTTCCAGAACTTCATCTACAGAATCGTCATCTTTTAAAGTGATATGTATCATGTTGGCACCCTCTACAGCCTCTACTAGATCCGCGAAAGCTTTTGCCCCATACTGTTCCAGCGCTGTTGCTTTTTCCGGTGTCCGGTTCCATACCCGTACTTCCATTTCTTTTTTAAGCATTGCCTGTACGAACCCTGCACCAAGCAACCCTGTCCCTAAATATGCTATCATGTTTTCAATTTTGTTTTGAAGTTAGAAAATACCTGTCAAACAATTTAAAGTAGGCGCATATTTTAACGCTATGCTAATGCGGAAGACTGCCCGTTCGTAATTGCTTTGCGGACTGCAGGAGCAACTTTTGTCCCAAAAAGCTCTATGGATTTCATAAGTTCCTTGTGCGATGGTGCACCTATATCCATATGCGCTACAAACCTGGTTAGCCCGAATAATTCAATTTGATATAAGATCTTATCAGTTATATAAGCACTGTCACCAACTAAAAGAGCTCCTTGTTTGCTTCTGCCATTATCAAATTGTGCCCTGGAATAGGGAGCCCAGCCTCTGTCACGGCCAATGGCATTCATCTGAGCACTATAACCGGGGTAAAGGTAATCTGCTGCCGTTTGGCTGTCAGCACCAATAAAGGTGTGCGAATGGACACCCAGGCGCATTTTTGACAGATCGTGGCCACTATCTGTAAATGTATTCTTATATAATTGGAAAAGGGATTTAAACTGTGCAGGATAGCCGCCAATAATAGCAACCATTAAGGGTAGTCCTAATTTTGCTGCCCTGATAAC